>JAAETI010000313.1 GCA_024228555.1 bacterium
ACCTGTTGCGACCCGAGGACGAGGCAGAGCTTGCCGGGATGGTGGAACGCGTCCTGGAAACGCCTGCGGAGGCTTATGCTCCTCCGGACCCGCTGGATCCCTTCGCGGACGACGCCGCGAACCGCTTGGAACAAGACTTACTTACCATGACCACGCATCTTCCGTCGAGAGCCCTTCTGCGACGTCTAGAGCGCTACAAGAAGTTTGTGAACCACCCGGCGTTGCAGAAGAACCCGCTTGTCCGCAAATACAAGACACAGGTGAATGAGACTGCTACGTCCTCCACCGTTCTTCCTTCGTACGTGGCCGGCGTCGACATCAACGGAGACACGCTCCGAGTCTTCACGACCACACCTGTCCTTTGCGGCCCTCTCGTGTGCCAACTCTGCAAGGCAGACTTCTTGTACGACGTCGACTTTGCGAAGCACCAGGACCAGGAGCACGGTGGCCTCTGCGAGTACCGCAAGAGGGTCCTCTACCTCATCGAGCAGAATGGATGCCGTGCCATTACGGCGCAGGAGAAGAGGCTCATGGTGCAAAACTTCGCACACTTCCAGCAATTCTCGAGGCCGGGATCCAAGGGCAACACCTTCTCCCGCTCGCCCGAAGTCCCGCGTTGTGAGGTTGCGTGTGCTCTGTGCCAGCAACGGGACTTCATCGAGTACCGCCACAAGCTGAGCCTCTTTGGTACGCCGCCGCCGGTCTGCGAGCGCACCGCGGCCGACGCCCTTGCAAGCGTCCTGACGAAGCGCGACGACGTCTACTACATCCAGTCACCCGACCGCGTCCACGAACTCTTGGATGTGGAGCGCTACGCCAGACGATGGCCGCTGATCCCAGCGGAGGAATTGCATGCCAGCAGTGTCCAGCACCCGGGCAACGAGCTGTGGCGTTGGCTCCTTCACGTTCGCCGTGTGCCGACTGCTGGTGCTCCTGACTCTGCAGACACGCGGCCGCCTTGTGCTGGCATAGGCGATGAAACTGCTCTCATCTTTGCGTGCTGGGACTGCCTCGTGGACATCGCGGCAAAGAAGCCCAAGATGCCGTTCAACGCCTGTGCCAACGACAACTGGATTGGTCGAGAGCGGCTGCACGTCCGCGAGGCCTCCCCGGCGACCAAGATGTTGGCATCCCTCGGCAGATGCTGCTACAAGCAAATCCGACTCGGCCGACAAGGCGACCCCGCGCTGCAGGAGAAGGCCCTCACGGGAAACACCATCTTCTTCGCGCAGCCGACTGCGGACGTGCCCTCCTTGGAGTTGCCGCCGTCGCTGGACGCTCTCGTTGACTCGCTGTGCGTCATCTACACCCGCAGCTTGCATGACCTGAGCAGAGCGGAGTGGGCGACCGTCAACCGCACGGAGTACATGAAAATCGTCCGCGAGCGGCGACTGCAGTGCCCTGTGTTCTCCAACGTCGTCATCTGCGACGAGAGGGAAGCGGAGTCCCGACTTCCCGCCCATGGTGTGCCTACACAGCTCACCGCGTGTCTTCAGGAGATCGACGGCTCCGAGAACGCGCCCGTACGACTGCAAGGGCCGGCTTCCAGAGCCCCGGACGTGGAGAAGCACGAGGACGCCAGCAGTGAGACTGAAGAGGACTCCGCCTGCGAGCCAGTCCACGCCGCCACGACCGCGGAGGAACACTTGGAGGCTGCAGAGGTTTCCATCGCGGTGGACCCCGTCCAGGATCTCCCTCCCGTGAAGATGATGCAGGCGCTCCGCGGCACCATCGATGCTCTGCAGACCCACGCAGCCAAGCTCATCCGCAATGAGAAGCAGGCGAGGATCCAGGACGAAAGCGGTGTTCTTCGACCTGTCATAGATGAGGGAGGCCGGGAAGCTCTCAAGCCTCTGATTCTTGACGTGCAGTCCACAGTACGAGGCCTCGACGACACGGCCCAGGCAACCATCGAGCGTGCCGTGGCTCAGGCAGAGACGCGGCTGACCGTTTGCCCCGCGGCACTCGCGATCCCCACAGGGGAGCCTCTGGACTCCTTCAACGCCCGAACTTACCCAGCCTGCTACGTCGAGTGGTGGTTCGGAGACGGAGCGCCTGGGCTCCAACGAGACCGTCCCATGCTCTTCGAGCAAGTGGCACGGCGATTGATCAACATCGAGGAGCACCAGTACTCGCTTCCCAGCGACGCGGCACCGTACAAGGCCTCCGGCCAGAGCCGCTTCAGCAACCCCGAGATCATCGCCGTGCTGGGCGACGTCGTCCGTCGCATGCGACTCCTCAAGGGCACGAGGGCGGCCATCGGCAGGAAGGGCTTCACCGCAGACCTTAAG
>JAAETI010000314.1 GCA_024228555.1 bacterium
AGCGCCAACAGGCCCTGGAATGAGTGGTCGCTAGCGGAGGAGACGACTATGAGGAGAACGCTGAGCGAACCGAAACTCCATGCAAGCCGTGCCAGGGTACGGAACTCACGGTAGAGCACGTCATTGGCCACTGGTTCCCCCCAGTGAAAGCAGATTACAGGATATGTCAAGGTGAGGATCGTCGATTGTCTTCGCTACTGCCATCCCCACGACGCGATGAGACACCCTCGACTTCGAGGATCGTCCGAGATCCCGATCGTGGGCCTGGGAACTGCTTTATCCGAGACTCCGTGAGATCGCTGCGTCATTTGGGCCCCAGCCCGACTAGAGCAGTGCAACAGTTCGACTCGCGTGCACCACAATGCTGGGCCGAGCTGGGCCGATGCATCCCGCCGGCGTACTGGTGCACCGCACCAAGGCCACCACGCACCACGCAAGCGCATGGAAGTGTTCACGGCACCAGGGCGAACGCAGCCGGCCAGCGGACTGGTGCACGGCACCCGTCCGGGTTCGCATGGTTGTCGCGCTCGTCGATCCGGGATTCCGAGCGTTCGATTCCTAGCAGCCGAGGTTGCGGAGTCGTTCTTGGGTGGCGTTCGCACGGTCGGTGAGCATGGCTGCCGTGTCAAGCATTTCGCTGCGCTCGGATTCTTCCTCAGAGGTCAGCTCGCCTACGAATCGCTGTTCCTCTGCGACAGCCCGACAGCTGCGGCTTCGTCCAGAGCGATTTCTGCTTCTCGGCTGAGGTCGAAGCATATTCGCTCCGTTTCTGGTGTGGCATCTTGCACTCCGAGCTCATCAGTCAGTTCCGGGCATCATGATGTAGTACTCGGGGCTCGCGTCTGTGGGGGCGGCGACGTAGCTGGCAGTCTCGGTGTGGGTGGATATCGTCTTGCCGGTTGTGTCGAGGGCTTCGAGTGTGAAGGTCTCGCCGGCCTGGAGCTGGACAGGGAACATCGCCGCTCCCGCCCGAGGGCGGATCCAGAATTGCCGCTCGGTGTCGGTATAGGTGACGATCGCAGTCTCGGCCGGAAGGAGGTCCCAGGTGATCCAGCCGTCCCAGAGTCCGGCCCACAGCGGTTCCGTCGGTCCTTCGGTGATCGAGGGCAGAGCGATGAAGTCAAGACCGTCTACCGGAGCGAGATCGCCCTGCCCATGGCCGCCGTCCGATCCGACGAGAAGACGGATCCGGAAGTTGGCGTCAGGGTCACCTCCATCTCCAATTCCCCGGCCGTCGGGCCCGTCAACAACCACGAGAAGCCATGGATCACCCCGGATCTCGCCGAGCAGCGTGATCTTGACGATCCAACTGCCGGGCCACCCATCGACAAGCTCTTGGATGCCGCCGATTGCCTCTGAACTGCGGTCGTCAACTGCGGCGACAACGCCGAGGTGAACCTCAGTACCAAGATCCCCGGTAGGGAACTGGGATTCCGGGCCAGGAGCAGACACGACGATGAGCGGATCGACGCTGACGACCTGTTCACCTGGCAGTAGGTAGTCGATAGGGCCAGCGACCGTTACCTCGCTGTCGCCCGCACCCAACCAGAATGCGACACCGAGCGCAGCCAGGCTGGCCACTATGGCAGCCACCGCGAAAGGGGCTGACTTGAAAACTGGTGCAGCCGGTCTTGAACCGATCGGGCGTGCGTCAGCTACCACCCGTTCCCAGTCTTTGGACGTCTCGGTCTGCTCGGCAACAGCGTTCAACGTGTCTGTGAGGCGACGATCAAAGTCGGCACTCATGTCATCAGCTCCCTACGAAGAGTTGCAAGTCCTCGATGAACCAGCGATTTGATCGTCCCAGGTCGCTCGCCCATCAATCGGGCGACTTCAGCGATCGGATAGTCGGCGTAGTA
>JAAETI010000315.1 GCA_024228555.1 bacterium
CTGGACCTTCACCGCGGAGGACGTGAACGATGTCGAAGTGTTTGTGTCGTTCACTGGCCCCAACGGCGAGTTTCTGTTGGGTAGCGTCGAAGTGTTCCAGTTGGGGGTGGCGTTCACGTCGCTGAACTCGGACCGGCCGCTGGTCCTGGATGCTGATGGCACTGTCTCAGTCGCAGACCGCGATGGTGCGCTGCCGGCATCGGTGGAGATCTTTCACCGGTCCCCAGGGTCCGGTTCGACGTTGAGCACCAGCGTTCAGCCGGTCACCGGTCCGTGGGTGTTGCCCGGCGCTGAGCGAGCCGTCGAGGTCGGCACCGTGCTCGTCATCGAACGGGGCGAGACCGGCGAGGTTCTGGCGGTGCGGGGCTCAGCCATTGGTGGGGTGGGCACCATGGTCAACTTCGCAGACCTTGGCGCCCCAGCTCCGGGCTCCGAGGCCCGATCGGTCTTTGGTGATCTGGTGGGAAGCAGCGGTTGGGGTGAAGTGCGGAGGGTGCCAGTCGATGACCGGTTCGACGCCCTCGCCGCCCAGAGCGGTGACCAGCGGGCGGTGTGTCTGGCTCTAAGGGATCCGGAGTCCGATGGTGCGGCCGTGACCTGTTCGCCGACGTGGCGATTCCTCCAACGCGGGATCACCCTCCGCCTCGGCTTCCAGGACGGAGCGGCGGTCAGCATGGTGCTCCTCCCTGTCTCGGTCACTGACGACCAAGTAGCCGAGGTCGGCCACACAGTGGCCAACGGACAGATCCTCGTTCTGGACCCCGCCCCACCCAGCCGTCTCGAGATCCAAACCCCCGATGGGCTCCTCGTCCTACGTCTCGGCCCCTGACCCGAACCACACCCCGGGTACCCAAGACTCTGGCTTCGCGGGATCGCCGGCAAAGGATGAACGTACGGGCAACCAGCGATGTGCTTGTCCGTTGTGGCCCGCTGCCAGTGTCCACACAGTGTCCGCTCCATAGTTTCTGGACCGGAAACTGGAAAGACCCCGATCAGGAAGGTTCTCTCGAAACCATATCTGACCAGGGCCTTTGTGGCGGAAGGTGTGGGATTCGAACCCACGGTAACACGAAGTGCTACAACGGCTTTCGAGGGGGCTCCAGGCGACGAACACGTGTTGACCCTTCGAGCGTTTTCCCTGCTCAGAGCCCTTCCACGCCCGAACGTTCGTTCTCACTCAGCTACCGCTCTCGACCGATGTTGACCCCTGCCCGTGTCCGCTCAGTGTCCGCGCCGGACCGACATGCTTTCGGTGGTCATCACTCAACACCGGATCCGCTGCCGGGTGAACATCCTGTGACTCCACCAGACTCACACCTTGCCCCGCCGGCGACACCGGGATCGTGGTCGTCGCCACCGGCTCCTACCTCGGTGAAGGCTGCGACTGGCGCGAACTCGACACTCTGTTCCTCGCATTCCTGTGGGGGCCGAATATTCGGCCTTGGCCTCTGACCAGCTGAAACACTGTCTCCTCGAGAGTCCGCAAAGCGCGCTAACCGGCTGGGAGGATGGGGCGGCTGGAAGGCCACCATATGGTGTCGGCCGAAGTAGCGATATCGGGGGGGCAAGCGGGTCGGGCTTCGACTCCTTGTGCGCCCGCTCCCTGTCGCTCCTCGATGTCACAACGTTCGGCCGGCTTTTCCGGGGTTCGAGCCAGGGTTTGATAGGCGGTACGACGGTCTACCTGGCGGGGAACCGTGGGCTACATTCGGTTCCAGTTCCAGTTACCGGCTCCGGAGTCCCAGACGGCCTGGCTCTCCTTGGCGATGCCGCTGGTGTTGCCACGGAACAACCAGGCCCGGGTGCGGCTGCCGC
>JAAETI010000316.1 GCA_024228555.1 bacterium
CCCATAGATCTCGGCCTGGGGACACCGATCCCGCATCACGGTTGCGCACCCGGCCAGCAACCCGCCTCCCCCGACGGGTACGAACAAGGCGTCGAGGCTGTCGACCTGGTCGAGGAGCTCGAGGGCAGCCGTACCCTGGCCAGCCATCACGCCATAGTCGTCGAAGGGTGGGATCAAGGCCCTGCCCTCAGCCTTGGCGATCTCTTCGGCGATCTCGACCCGGTCTTCCCCATAGCGGTCGTAGCGGACGATCTCGGCCCCTTCGGCCTGGGTCATCGCCGCCTTCTGGAGGGGGGCGTCGTGGGGCATGACGACGACCGCCGTCGTCCCCGCCAAGCTCGCCGCTCGGGCCACCGCTTGGCCGTGATTGCCGGATGAATAGGTGACGACACCAGCGGCCAACTCATCGGCCGACAGCTGAGCGATCGCATTCGACGCCCCCCGGAACTTGAACGAACCTGTCTCCTGAAGGCACTCCGCTTTGAGTCTGACGTCTGCCCCGACCAGCATGTTCAGCCCGTGGTCGACGAGAACGGGGGTCTTGTTGACTTGCGCCTCCAGTCGGTTAGCAGCCGCAATCACATCGCCTAGGGTCAGCACTGAAGCCAGTGTGCCCCCAACTACCCGTCGTCGACCAGTATTCGAACGCTAGACTCGCACCAATCTGGAGAGGTGACAGAGTTCGGTCGATTGTGCCTCCCTGCTAAGGAGGTGTGGGTTTACGCCCACCGTGGGTTCAAATCCCACCCTCTCCGCAACACGAAACCCGCTCTACCACTAGGGTTGAGCGGGTTTCTTGGGCTTCGGAATACGGTTCCCGACGATGAGCTGGTGCGGCTCAGAAAAGGCAACTGGGAGCCACGCTGGGAGCCACGGCAACTCACGACCTCAGATCACTGGGTCAAGAGGGGAGGCCTCCACCCCGGATCGTCGCCGATCCTGACCACTACACTCGGCGCATGGATCCGGGAGACGACAATGGCGCCCGTCTGGAGCACCTGAAGATGATCCAGGCCGTGATCAGCCGGATGGCCCAGAACTCGTTCCTCATCAAAGGGTGGACGGTCACGTTGATCGCCGCGCTTTTTGCCTTGGCCGCTGCCGACTCCAATCCCGCCTTCGTCATAATTGCTCTCGTTCCGGCCATCGGCTTCTGGGGCTTGGACACCTTCTACCTCCGTCAAGAGCGCCTCTTTCGTGGCCTATACGACCAGGTTCGTCAAGGAGTCGGGGCAGCCGACTTCTCGATGGTGACCAACCCCGCTTCAACACCAGAGTCAAGCTACGGGAGCGTCGGCTTTTCGGCCACGTTGCTTGCCTTCTACGGCTTTGCCCTGGTCACGGTAGGACTCGGCTTCGTAGCTGCGCTCATCGCCTGACGGACGCGCCTGGTCGACCCGGCCGGCGCACCCAGCAACGCTTGTTTCGGTCGGCCGCATTGCCCATAATGGCTGGGCCGTGAGCACCGCCACTCGGGACCGGATCTTTATCTCCTACCGCCGGACCGACGCCTGGAACGACGCCGGTCGTCTCAAAGACGCTCTGGTGACCGAATTCGGCGCCGACAGAGTCTTCCACGACGTGGACATGCCCCCAGGCACACCGTTCCCCAAAGAGCTCAGCGATGAGCTCAGTCGGGCAGCCGTGCTCCTCGTCGTCATCGCTGAGGGCTGGCTAGCGGCCGCCGATAAGCACCACCGTCGCCGGATCGACCAGTCCGACGATTGGGTCCGCCACGAGATCATCACCGGCCTCGCCGCCGGCATTCAAGTGATCCCGGTCCTGATCGGCAACGCCACTCTCCCGCCGACCGATGCGCTACCGACCGACGTCGCCCCACTTGCAGACTGCCAGTGGCATCAGCTTGGGATCGATACTTGGCGCAACGACCTGGTACCGCTGGTCGATGCCATTGCCGACCACGCCGGGTGGTCGAGGGTGAACGCCCCCTCTCTGGCCAACGCCCCGCATGCCGGTCGACCCGGATCAGAGCGATTGTTCGGCTCTCGACCGCCAATCGTTCGGGACTTCATCGAGCGTGACCAGATGGCCCTTCTCCATGGGCCCGGCGCTCAGGTGGTGTCGGCACTCCATGGCATCGGTGGGGTGGGCAAGTCCCAGTTGGCCGCCAAGCACTTCCAGGATCACCAGGCCGAGTACGACCTCGCGGCTTGGGTCGACATGCGCGACCGGGATGGTTTGACGGACTACGGATCCATCGCCACCAGTTTCGACCTGGATGTGTCCAACGATGACATAGCCAAGGCAGTCCGCAACACCATCGAGGGCACAACGGCAGACACATGGCTCTTGGTGTTCGACAACGCCG
>JAAETI010000317.1 GCA_024228555.1 bacterium
CGATCGGACCTTGGCCATCACCGAAGCCAATGACTTCTTGGATGGGTAGGTGTAGATCGCTCGTTTGCCGTTCTGTCCTCTCCGAGCGCGGCGCTGGATGCGCCAGCCGAGGAAGTCGAATCCCTCATCGATGTGGCAGACCGGCTCTGTTGCGTTGGGGTATCACCTCACCATCGGTGACAGTGACATCTTGCGCATCCAACGAACCCATCCGTCCTCCACCGACCTCTCAGCGTTTAGCGGCTACCGATTCCCACCCGAGATCATCATGCTCGCTGTTCGTTGGTACCTCAGATACGGACTCTCCTACCGAGATGTCGAAGAACTCCTCGCCGAACGAGGCATCGAGGTCGATCACGTCACCATCTACCGCCGGGTCCAACGATTCACTCCCCTGCTCATTGACGCCGCACTACCTTGCCGTCACACCGTTGGCAACAGATGGTTCGTTGACGAGACCTACGTCAAAGTCTCCGGGACCTGGCGATACGTCTACCGAGCCGTTGATCAACACGGCCAAGTCATTGACGTCTACGTCTCCAAACGCCGCAACATCCCAGCAGCTCGAACCTTCTTCAAGACCGTACTGCTCGCTCACGACAAACCGGTCGAAGTCGTCACCGATCTAGCGCAGGCACTGGAGACCCTGATCGAGGAACAGATCCCGAACGCGTTCCACAACACCGAGCGAGAGATCCTTGGATGCGTTGATTCGGTCGCTGGCGAGATTGAAAGGAACCAGATCGGGATCGCATGCGTCGTAGCAGTATGAAGCCATCAGACCAAGCCCGGGTTCGCCGATGGAGGTACGTGCAGCTACCGATTCTCAAGTCGCCGCTTCATGCAACGCTGGTAGCTGGGACGGGACTTGCGCTCCTAGCCGGCGCTTGTGGTTCAGGTGTCAGCGACGACGCCGTGACTAGCGCCAGCCAGACCTCGGTGACGGCTGAGCCCGACGAGTCAACGACAACTACGACGGTCGACTCCACTGCCATCGTCAACGACACTCCGCTTGCCCTGTCGTCCGGCTTTCGTCGCTGTTCGGTGCTGCTATCGACTGGAGTGGTCGACGGTCCCTTGTCGGATGACCCCGAGATCGCCCGAGCCCAGCAGTGGCGAGCCGACAACGGGCTCCGCAGCGATGAGGACTGGGTACGTCAAGTACCGACCATGAACCGCACCTCCCCTATGGCCAACGCCTTCGACGCCCCTTTGACCGACGACGAAGTCACCGAACTGACCACACGCGGGGCCGACATCGACCACGAAGCCCTCAACGCCTACACCACCGAGCACCAAGCAACGCTCGGCGGGTACTGGCTGGACCACACCTCCGGTGCGCCGACCATCTCGTTCACCGAGAACGTCGAGCGGCGGCGCGCCCAGGTGGCCGAGCGTATCCCCGGGGTACGCGTCGTTGCCGCCAACCTGACCGAAGCCGAGCTCGCCGAGCTTCAAACCACACTCGTAGCCCAACTGGCCGACCTCGGCCTCCAGGTCAGTTCCGGAGTGCTGATCCAAGCCGATGGCGGCGTCGTCAGTATCGGCGTCCCCGTACTCGACGAGCCAACTGTCGAGCTCGTCGCCGAGATAGCCGATCCCCAGCTCGTTTGCCTCGAAGGCCAAGAACCGGACCTGTACACAGCCCCCGGCCCGCAAGCCGAGAACGGCGACGGTTGGCGCCTCCTCGCACTCCGACCCACGGATCTGCCCTTCGGGATCGTGAGCAAGCAGACGTCACTCGAAGAAATCTGGACCAACTTCGCCCCCGGTGAACCGCTACCCCAGGTCGACTTCACCACCGAACTCGTTGTCACCGTCCCCACCTTCGGCGGTGGCACCATCAATGGCCCCTGCGGAACCCGCTTCGACGGTTGGCAGCTCGTCGACGGGGTCGTGCGACTCGACCTCCCTTCGCCAGGCGGCCAGACGGGCTGCAACGCAGTCGCAGAACCAGGTGCCTACATGATCGCCATCGACGCCACAGACCTACCCGAGGGACCGGTGACCATCGAGATCGTCCGCAAGCAAATCCCCGGAGCACCACTACGGGAGACCTTCACCCGCTAATGGTGCGTCGCGGATTTGGCTTTGGTGAGGGCGGCGCGGCCTCGGCTGACTTTGGCGAGGATGTCGTCGGCGGTCTTCTTCCAGATGAACGGCTTGGGGTCGTCGTTCCAATGTGCGACCCATAGGTCGATCGCGTCGACGAGTTGGGCAACGCTGTTGAAACTCCCGCGGCGTAGTCGCCGCTCGGTCAGGAGCTTGAACCAGCCCTCGACCAGGTTCAGCCACGAACTCGATGTTGGTGTGAAGTGAAGATGCCAACGTGCCCGTTTCGGATGAGCGAGCCACTCAGCAACCGGCGGTGCCCTGTGTGCCGACAGGTTGTCCAACACGACATGGATCTCAACGTCTGCGTCGACGTGCAGATCGATCCACTTGAAGAACGCCAACACGTCCGTCGCCTTGTGCGATCTACGTGTCGCGGCCAGGACCTCTCCGGTGCCGACATTCAACGCCGCGAACAGATCCGTGGTCCCGTTGCGTTTGTAGTCGTGCGTCATGGTCTCCCCGCGGCCTCGGGTCATCGGTAGCGACGGCTGAGTGCGGTCCAACGCCTGACACTGGGTCTCTCGAGCCCCCAATCCACCGCGATAGCTCAAATCTGTTGGGTGCCAAAGTGGGTGCCAAAGATGCCGGCACAGGCCGGATCCAGCGGGACTCGCTGGACACCAACCCGGACAAAACCCCTGTTCACCGGACTAGACCCAAACTCACCGGACAATTTGTTGCGGCCTCCTATACCGCAGGCTTGGGGGTCGAATCCTGCTCCACCGTCAGGGAGGCCCTTCCGTTGACTCAGAACCCCTTAGGACACCCCCGAGATCCTCACAACGAAGGGATGGCTCTGTCCCACACGCTGAGCCGCGTTCCCCGAGTCGAGGTCGTCCTGATCAAAGCGAACAAACTTGCCGATCTTGAGATAGGGCACGCGACGCTCGGCGACGAGGCGTCGCACGAATCGAACCGAGACATTGAGACGCTCGGCGGCCTCATCGATCGTCAGCAATTGAGA
>JAAETI010000318.1 GCA_024228555.1 bacterium
AACTGACTCGTCTCGGCCAGTTCATCTCGGCGCGCGCACGGCCACAGGCGTCCTTGGTCAGGGCGATCTTTTCCTTGAAGAACTCCTCGAAAGCCTTGGACATGCGATCTGGTGGACCGCCCTCGATGATTTTCTTGTCCGGCTCGCCGTGGCTCAATAAGCAAGACAAGCGTCGTGGACGAGAGAGGCTCACGTAGTACGCCAGCCAGATGGACTCCTTGGCCAGACCCGTGGGAAACTTCCAGTGAGCTATGAAGCCAGGGTCTGCGGTCTTGCCCTGCACGCCGTGGAGTGTGCACTGCTTCTGAGGGAGCAGCGGGCACTGTGTCCTGGATACAGACACCGCGTTTTGCGAGCCCTTCATCTTGAACATCCACTGGCGCGTGAGAGGCTGCACAGCAAGTACGCCCGCCAGGTTCGAGGCGCTTGGCCGAGAAGCCTCGGCGGCGTGCAGCAGGAAGACGTCGTTGCACTCGCGCACGCGCACGTAGATGCATCTGGGCATGTAGTGGAGGATGACGCAACCGTGTACAGCAATGGAGCATCGCTCTCGAACGGGCGGTTCGTTCGGATGGAGCTCAATGTCCACGACTTCCACCGGTGTCCCTCGCACAAGCCGCGGCGGCAAGAAGGACTCCGTGAGGATCATCTCCATGCCGATGTATACGGGCAAGATGCCGGGGAACTTGGCGGAGGTACTGATGTTGGGCTGGGCACGCATGGCGTCGAAGTCCTCCCTGCTCATGCGAGCGCACGGGACGTCGATCGACGGGATGTAGTACAAGAGCTGGCCCGCGGCGTTGGCGTTGAGTCGCGCATGAGCGTGCATGGCATAGGAGACGATGCGTCACTCGTAGGCACACTCGTACCAGCCCCTGGCGTTCCGCAGTCGTGGATCCGGGCCAGAGGTCTGGATGACTGTGGCTTGGAGAGCATGCCAAGCCTTCTCCGAGATCTTCTTCCCACCGGGCGTCCGCATCGCCTCCAGGATCTCGATGAGCAGCGGATCGTCGAAACGTCGCATTTCGACGAAGTCGAGGACGTACTCCATGTCCAGAAGCAGCTTCCGGCCCTGCTGGTGCTCATAGGATTGGTTGCTTGGAGAAGCCAGCAGAGAAGCCGATGCTGGTACAGGCGGGAGCTGGTAGAAGTCGCCGGACAAGATCTTGCACGGCATACGGCCCCACGTCTCGGCTGGCTTCATGTAGTGGGTGGAGTCGAGGTTGTGGCGCAGAGCTCGTCCGTACGTCTTGCGCAGAGCATCGGCATGAAGAAGGTTACCGGGAACAGTGCCCAGCTCATCGATGACTTCGACGCCCAGGTCTCCGGCGATGCGGTCCATTTTCTTTTGCGTCTGCGGGTTCAGCACGAGCCTGGCCGTCTGCAGGGAAGCGGTCAGGAGGAGACCGTTGGCCGCGTGCAGCGTTCTGGCTCGTGAGCCCAGATTTTTAGCGGCGTGGTTGGACTGTGCTGCGGCGGAGTAGCCGTTAGGCCCGAAGTACGTTTCAGCGAGGGGCTGCACGATCTTCCCAAGAGTGCGTGTCTTGCCGACTCCACCGCCGCCGAGCCAGATGGCTCGGTGGTTGTTGGTGGGTGTGGCCACGGGCAGATAAACGCAGGACTTGTCGGGCCGCGAGTCGAAGCGCTTCTGCAGGGACAGTGCGAGAAGCGCCACGGCGTCGATCTGTTCCTCCGTGCAGTTGTTCTCCTCGAGGAGTTTGCGCGCGACGACCGCGGGCCCCTGCATGGCCAAAGGCAGCGGCACGAGCTGCGGCACAGCTGGCTGAGAAGCACTGCTTGTCCACATGGAGCTGTTCGCATCCGGGTCCTCGAGGTTCTCGTCGCCGCCGGTCTGTTGTTTCTTGGCCAAGGCGATGATCTTCTTCTGCAACGCGATCATGTCGACGTGAGGTCGCCCGTAGCCACGCACGAGTGGTACTGTAGTGGCTTCTTCGATGGCGAAGTTCTGCTGCAGCATGCTGCCGTAGGCATCGTTGAGGTGCATCAGGTTGAGGTCGGCCTGGCTCTTGCGCGTCTTGGAAGGAAGCGAGGCGATGTCCGCCTGCTGCAGGCACAAGGAAAGTGTTTCGGCGACTTCCTGTAAAGGAAACCTCGATACCTCGCTGAGCGGGAGGTCGAAATCCTCTTCGTCGCCGTCGCCGCCGCCCATGTCGATGAATTCCATGGCGGGCCGAGCGCGGTGTTCGCCATCATCGCTGTCGGAGTCGTACTCGGATTCCGCGTCCTCGAGGGGCCGCGTTGGTTTCTTGACCCTGGCTTCCGCCGCGAGGTCGATGTGAGCGATGACGTCCCTGGCGAGGTAGGCGGCGAACTCTGCGAGCGTGCACTGCTCGTCGTGCCACTTGCACGGAAGGCCGAGGAAGGACAAGATGAGCCGTGTGGCTTGTGCAGCCATGGTCCGCTGCAGGTGGTGGCTGCAGAAGTTGCGGAGCATGTCCTTCGTGGCCTCGCCGTGCTGAATCGCGGCCCGTGGTTCCTTGTTCTCCGCGAAGACGGTGGTGTCAGCGAGAACCAACTTCTTTCGCGCCGCCGCACAGCGACAGTCTGCTCGGCCGGCGAGCACGTGGATCTCGCTGTGTCGGAGCCGCCAGGCCCGATAGAACGTGTATGCGTGCTGCGGTACGCGAGGCAACGCAGTGATGAGTCTACTGGCTCGGCCAAGCTTTGAGGAAGACGAAGAGGAAGACGCGGCGAGGCGGGAAGCATCAGCGGCGAGTCCGACGAGCTGAGCAGCATCGCCAGCAACGTCTTTGGGACCGCAGCCATTGGAGAGAAGGTGGCGGAAGTTCATGACGCTGCCGCAGTTGACGGCGTTGGTGCAGGACCAAGGCGTGAAGAGGATGGCCTTCAGCAGCGCGTTCTGCTCCGGGTCCTGGACGACGGTGGGACATTGGAAGCCGTCGATGGTGGGCACGTGTGCGTGATGCAGCAGCACCTCTTGC
>JAAETI010000319.1 GCA_024228555.1 bacterium
CTCGACGGCCAGGTTCTGGCGGGCCAGGGCGTTGGCCTCCCCGTAGTAATCCAGTGCTTCATCAACCGAGCCGAGTGGATTGTCGTAGTCATCCAACGGCCGCAATACGACCAGGGCGGCATCGAAATCGTCCGGATCGAAGAGAACCGCCCCTGACTGAACAGCATCGTATTGAGCTTGTGATCTCAACTGGGCGAGCAGCTGGACACCGACGCCGACCGTCACCAGCGCTTCCCGGAGGGCGACACAGTCGATGTCACCATTTGCTTGTTCATCATCGGTTGCAGACTGTTCACCACCCCCCCTCAGACTGGCTGTTGTCTACCTGCTGGTCGATGACGCCCTGACCGCTGTCGTCACCGCCGTCGCTGCTACCACAGCTGGCCAGGAGTAGAACACAAGCCAGTACCGGGATCAGGCTTCTCTTGGTTCGACACACGCCGGTTGACCGTAGCAGTCGATGGCTGACGACGAGCCCTTTCGGCCCACAAGCAAGTACCCGATAGGCCACCGGCTTGGTTCCGGCCAAAGACAATGTCCCCGGTGAAATCTCTGGTCAGTCCTACGGGAAGGTCGCCACCACCAGTGGCGCCGACGGGGTACCTCGTTCACCGGCGGCGTCAACGGCGA
>JAAETI010000320.1 GCA_024228555.1 bacterium
CGTGCTACAGCTTTCTTCGCGAAGGAGACCCGATGAGACTGCAATCGTTCATCGAGGCGGAAAGAGCTGACAGTGGTGGCAGCGTGAAGCGTTGCTGTGAGCTGTTCGAGGTCTCCCGTTCCGCCTTCTACACCCGAACCAGTCCGACCCCTAGCCGCCGGGAACTCAGCGACGCCGTGGTGCTGGCCAAGATCAAGGAAGTGTTCGACGAGTCGACCGGGACCTATGGATCGGTCCGGGTGACCAAGGAACTGAAACGTCGGGGTGAGACCGTCGGGCATCGCCGGGTCCGGCGTTTGATGCGCTGCAACAACATGGCGGGACGGGCCCGGAAACGGTGGCGGGCCACTACTGTTGCTGATCCTGATGCCGCAGCGGCAGCGGATCTGATCCGACGCCAGTTCGATCCCGGTGGCCCCATAGATGCCCGGTATGTGGGAGACATCACCTACATCAACACCTGGCAAGGGTGGGCCTACCTGGCCACCGTCATCGATTTGGCCTCGCGGCGGGTGGTCGGCTGGGCGATCGCTGACCATATGCGAACCGAGCTCGTCACCGATGCTTTGGAGATGGCGTTCATCCAACGCCGACCACCCCCAGGCCTTGTGTTTCACTCCGACCGGGGCAGTCAATACACCAGCAGCGACTACGCCCTACTCGCTCGTGATCATGGGGTCGTCCTCTCGGTCGGCCGCAAAGGTGAATGCTGGGACAACGCGGTAGCGGAATCGTTCTTCGCGACGATCAAACGAGAACTGATCGATACTCGAGCCTGGCCAACCATCGCCGGTCTCCAACGAGAAGTCTTCGACTGGATCGAGGGCTGGTACAACACCCGCCGGCTTCACTCCTCCCTCGGATACCGAACCCCAGCCGAAGCCGACCACCAACACCAAAACCATCAACCACAAGCCACACCAAAGGTGGCATAGTCAACACAAGCAAACTGTCCGTCAAACCGGACCAGGCCCAATGTGTACTTCAATTGCGACCGGTTGGAGCGCTTGCTTACTGTCGCTTGTTGACGTCATCGACGTGGTTGCGTGGGTCTCCGGTGGTGCGACGATCTTTGCGGTGAGTCGCAGAAAGGTTGCGGTCCTTCTGTCGCTCGGGCGATACACGCCGCTCAGCGGGGTGAGACTTGTCTCCTGGGGCGGCGGGGTCGTCACTACCTCCTCCACCTCCTCTGAGGCTGATGATCTTGTCTTGGGATAGCAGGCCCGAGATGTCACGCTTAGACAAGTCGTTCAATCTGGCTTGCCGCCACTGTTCCAGCTCCGAACGTCGCAGTTCATCCATTGAGGCGACCAGAAAGTATGTCCAATTGTTCTCGACGCGATTGGTCCACTCCGCAGTGTTGGTCGATACCTCGAATTTTCGCTCATCTGACTCGATCCGGCGTTGAAGCGCCCGGTCATAGGTCGAGTAGCCACCGATGGCTTTGGCTATGACCGGCATCGTGTCCACGGCGATCATGAATATCGTCAGAAGGGCCCGTGCGGCAA
>JAAETI010000321.1 GCA_024228555.1 bacterium
CCAGCCAAATCGCGCCGTCAGCTTTCGCACCGCAGGTTCCAGAGCCAAGCTGAAAAAGAAGGAGATCGCCACCATCGAAACGATGCCGCGAGCCTGGTTCAGGGCCCACAGCAACACCAGCGTCGTCAATACGGCGCCGATGGCCTGCCAGATGATCCTGGCCTCGATTTCGATCTTCACTCGGTCCGGCTCGGGCTGATGGGTCGGCGCCGCCGCAGGCGCGGTAGCTTCCCGCCCTTGCCCTTCGTGTTCGGTGGTCACTCTGTCTCCCGTGAAATCTCGCCTGGTGCCGACGCCGATGTGCAGTCGGCTCGGGCCAGCGTAGCGCCCCCCACGTCAATCGACGCCCGTATTGGGCAACGTTGTAGACGGTTAGCTAGGTTGTTGCCGATGACACTGCCAGTAGTAGACGAGGCCTCCCCGACCCCTCGTTGGCGCGCCCCCGGATCGACTCCTGTCGTTCACCGAACAGCTGCTGATGACGCCTGAAACACTGCCACAGAAGTCGCGATGGCGGCGGATCGTCGAAGGCCCCCGCAACGTTTCGATGGCGAGCTGGCTCGCTGTCGCGATCCTGATTGTCACTGTGACGTCGCTCGTGGTGACATCGATCCTGAGCCTGACCTACGGTTCCGACCTTGCCTCCGGGCTCGCCGACTCGCAGTCGAATGGACGGTCCGCTGTCAAAGCTGAGGAGGTAGCGCGCTACCTGAACTCCATGCGGAGCCAGACCGCGGCACTTGCGGCCAGCAAGGGCACCGAAACCGCACTGGAGCGATTTGCAGATGCCTATCGGCAACTCGAGGCCACGGACGCAGACGCCCTCGATGAAGCGGAGTCCATCGTGGATGACTTCTACAGGGACAGCTTCACACCAGCGCTGGAGCAAACGCTTGGCGTAGCGGTGGGGTGGCGGTCTCTGGTGCCGGTCAACGATGCGGCAGTCTATTTGCAGCGGCACTATGTCGCAGCCGAGGAGGACCTGGGTCAAGGACTCGTCGATGACGCCGGCGACGGCAGCGAATGGTCTGCCGTACATCGCGAGTTTCACTTGAACCTTCTCGATACAGCGGTTCGGTTGGGAGCCGATGATCTATACCTCGTTGACGCCGACGGCAATATCGTCTACTCGGTTGCAAAGGAGATCGACTTCGCCACGAGCCTCGACCTCGGGCCTCACGGCGGCAGCACCTTGGCCGTCGTCACACGTGCAGCCCGCGACGCCGCGGAGAAGGGAACGACCCAAGTGGTGGACATGGCGGCGTACACCCCAGATCTTGGATCGCCGATGATGTTCATTGCCAGCCCGATATTCGATAGTGACTCGATGTCGGGAGTCCTGATCCTCAAGATCCCGAGCGAGTCAATCGACACCATCGTGACTTCCGAGCAGGGCTGGGACGACGAAGGGTTCGGGGATACCGGCGAGGTATACCTGGTGGGCGAGGACGGGCGGATGCGGTCGGTAGCACGGCGATTCGTAGAGGACCGCGATGCGTTCCTCACCGACGTCTCGACGGTGGGTGCGGCCTCAGCAGCGGAGCAAACCGCCATGAACGGCGTTGGCACCACAGCGATCTTCCTCAAGGCCGCAGACCGCAGCGACCTTGCCGCAGCGGCTGAGTCGGGCAGCGCAACGACGGGCGGTCTCAACTACCTACTCCGGCCAGTCCTCAGTTCGGTCGACTCACTCGAGGTGGACGGATTCACATGGTATGTGGTCACTGAGGTCGAAGATGAAGAGGTCACAACTCCGATACAAGACTTCCGTCGGGCATTGCTGGTTGCCGTCGCCGTGTTTGTGATCGGGATCACCTTTGCAACTGTCGCCTGGGCGCGGAGGGTGTTCCGGCCGGTACGAATGATCAGCGAAAGACTCCGGCGGGCGGCTCACGACGAAGACCCCAAGGAGTGGGACGAGTCGTTGTCAAAGGCCCCCACTGATTTCACCGACTTGGCCCACAACATCGATGAGATGCTCGCCGCTCTTGAAAGCCGGCAATCGGATTTGAGATCGGCGGCTCATGAACGCCTCGCCACCGTGCGCAGCCTGCTGCCGCCGGCGATTGCTGAGCGCGTCGAAAGCGGAGACCGTGATGTTGTCGACCGCATCCCGCAAGCAGGCATTGTCGTCGTCGTTACGGAGGGTCTTGGTGAGTTGGTGGATGCGCAGCAGATCAAGGAGGCACAGAAGCTCTTGGATCGACTCATAAGTGAAGTCGACGCGGCAGCGGTGCACCATGGGCTCGAGCGGGTGAAACTGATTGGCGATGCCTACTACGCCGGATGCGGGCTGAGCCGGCCATATCTAGACCACGTCCCGAGGTCAGTGGCCTTTGCGTTGGATGTCAGGGACATCGTCGCTGAACTCAACACAACGAACGGGGCTCAGTTGCGGGTAGCCGCAGGCATTCACAGCGGACCCGTCACTACTGGCCTTGCGGGGAGCAAACGTCTGATCTATGACTTGTGGGGCGAAACCGTTCATATTGCCCACTTCCTCGCCCGGCTAGCACAACCTGGTGAGATCCTTGTATCCAGCGAGGTGCAGGACCTTCTGCCTTCGGAGATAGCGGTTGAGCAGAAGCCGACGCCGGACGGCACAAGCCAGGTATACGAGGTGACCGGACAGCAGGTTCCTGGGGAGGTCTTGCGGTGAGAGAACTGCTGTCAGATCCGGCGGCCGTGTGGGCGCTGATTCTCGTGGTGGTGCTGCCCGTGGTGATTATCGGCGCTGCTGAAATCGAAGAGCGACTTCGCCAGCGCGATTCGGCCCTCACCCCCGTCGTTTCCGTTCTGCGCTCGTGGACTGTGCCATTCCTTGCTGCTTGGGCATTGACTCGGGGTCTTTTCGGGCTTGATTCTGGCAACCTCATTATTCGCTTCCTGGGGACCGGTCTTGTGCTGTCTGCAGCAGCAGCTGGTCTCGCCGTCGTGCGGTTGGTCGTCAACTGGCTGAAGACCTGGGGCAAGGAGACCGACGAGCGCCGCGGAATCCCCCAGTTGTTGCTGGCCTTGCCTCGTGTGGCCGTGATAATCACGACTGCCTGGTTTCTGATCGACGGGGTCTGGGGCGTTGACCTTTCGGCGGCGCTCACCGCGCTGGGGGTGACCTCTTTGGTCATCTCGTTTGCTTTGCAGGACACCTTGAGCGGCCTAGCTTCAGGTGCGTTGCTATTGAGTGACGCACCGTTCAAACCAGGTGATTGGATCCAATTCGGAGACCTCCAAGGCCAAGTGATCGACATCAACTGGCGCAGCTCTCGTATCCAAGATCGCAACGGCGACCTTCATGTTGTGCCCAATGCGCAGCTCGCCAATGACAAGGTGATCAACTACGTCGAGCCCTCGCCCTTACACCGGGTTGTGGTGCCGGTTCAGGTGGCCTATTTCAATCCGCCGACCCTGGCCAAGGAGATGCTCCTGGATGCGGCGCGTTCAACGCCCGGTGTCCTGACAGATCCTGCCCCTGCGGTTCGGGTCGTCCAGATCGACGATCCACTGATGGGCTACGAAGTCCACATGTGGATTGAGAACTTCCAGGACGCTCCCAACGTCGCCAGCACGTTTGGATCCCTGGTCTGGTACTCGTCTCACCGCCATGATGTGCCCCTGCCGAGTCCGGCGCAGGATCTCTACCTTTATGACGGACTCGCGGCAGGTGCTGCCGATGCACCCGATCGTGCTGAAGTCCGGAGACGCTTGCAGGTGTCTGCTTTGCTGGAGCAGTTGGATGACGATGCCCTCGATCAGCTGGCGGCCGGAGCACGGGCCGATCGTTTTGCGTCCGGTGAAGTCATTCTCCGGACAAGGCGGGACTCCCCCGGGTTGTATGTGTTGTGGTCCGGCTCCGCACGGATCTCGGTCGAAGTCGAGGCCGGTCAGCCGCTTACGGTGGCGGACCTGGCTCCCGGTGACGTCTTTGGGTTGGTCGGATCATCAGACAAATGGCCGCAAGCTCCGCTAACTTTGGCCGTCAGCGACTGCGAGATCGTCCTGGTCGAGAGTTCGGTCGCTCAGACAGTCACCAGCCAAACACCGGCGCTGGCCGCCGCAATGAACCAGGTCATGAATGCGAGGCGACGGCGGATCGATCGCGTCGTCGAAGGAGCCGCCCGTCAGCTCGCAAGAGACAAAGCGCACGAAGCGGCAGAAGGTGGCGGCCAATGAGCAGGCCAAGCGATCCGACTACCGACAAACCGCGTACGCTGCGGCGCAGCCTGACCGTGACGTTCACCCTCGTGTCGTTGCTATCCGTGTTGCTCCTGGGGGTCCTCAACTACTGGCAGACGCGGGGTCTATTGACCGAGTCGGTGAACGATAGGCTCGTCAACCAGCAGAGAGCCAAAGCGGTCGCCATCCGCAACGGTGTCGACCGGCTCGAGCAAAGCGTTGTGATTGCCGCCAACGACCAGGAGGTCATCGCTGCGGTAGGCGAGTTCTCATCTGCCTACCTCGAGTTGGCAGAAGCTGAACTACTCGATGCTGACCAAAGCGACGCGGTGTCCGAGTTCTACGATTCCCTAGCTGATGCGATCGTGGAGGCCGGAGTGGACTCGGACTCGTTTGTGACCGGCGATCTCGAGCCTACAACCGACGTGGGGCGATACCTGCAGTATCACTACATCGTTCAGAATCCATCCGACCCGGAGCAACGCAACGACATGGTCACCGCCGCGGGGGACGATTCTGTCTATGGAGAACTGCACACCGCGTGGCATCCCGCACTAGATCGGCTCCGAACCCAACTAGGTCTCGGAGATCTGTTGCTGATCGACACTATCGGCAACGTCGTCTACTCGACCAGCAAACGTCTCGACTTTGCGACCAACACGGCATCGGGACCGTACCGCGATACCGGCATGGGCGACGCGGTGACCAGTGGGATTGCAGCCGCCGCCGTCGGCGATGCCGTCTTCGTTGACTTTGAGCTCTATTTGCCGGCTGCGGGCAAACCAGCATTGTTTGTTGCTGCCGCCGTTCGGGCTCGAGCCCGAACGGTTGGAACGTTGCTGGTTGAGGTTCCGGTAGGCGCGCTGAACCAACTCACGGTCGGTGCCCTGGATTGGATTGACACTGGCTTCGGTGACACTGCTGAGATCTATGTGGTCGGCCGAGACCAGTTGATGCGTACCGATTCCAGGCTATGGCTCGAGGATCCAGTTGAGTACCAACGCATCCTCGACGATGTTGGGGCCGAACCGCTATTGGGTGATCTCATCGAGACCTTCGGGTCGACAGTGCTTTTACAGGAGGTACAGACCGAGGCAGTTGCCGAAGCTCTCGACGGCGAGCAATTCCTCGGGGGTGGAGACAACTACCTTGGCCGCAGGTCGCTGACCTCGGCCGGACCTGTCGGATCGGACAAAGTCGACTGGGTCGTCGTTGCGGAGGTCGCAACTTCGGAGGCCAACGCACCACTTCGCTCATATCTCGTTCGAATCCTGGTCGTAGGGCTGGTTCTCATACCAATTGTCGGCCTGGCGGCAATGTTCTTTGCCGACCGGATGACCAAGCCCGTGGAACCTGTCGTTGCGGCAGCGGCTGCGGTTGCGGGAGGCGATCTCACAACCACTGTGCCGGATCTCGGACGAAATGAATTCGGAGACGTCGGCCGACGACTAAATCTGCTGACGTCTGAGCTACGCGCCAAGGAGAAGGCTCTCGCCGCGGAGGAGAGCGAGATCGAGCGGCTGCTGCTTTCGGCCCTGCCAACGCGGTTGGTGTCAGCTCTCCGGGAGGGGGATCGGAAGCTGCTGGATCTAGTGGATACCGCCACCATCATCGCTTTTGACATCGAGGGCATAGTTGATGTGGCCGGTATGGATGATCAGGTTGCGGTGGAGTTGTCAGCGGACTTCTCAGCCGAAGTCGAATCGATCGCTGAACGCCTCGGAGTCGAGCGGATTCGATCGTCGACGGATCAGCATCTCTTTGCTTCCGGGCTTGACTCGCCGGACACGGAGATTGCGCTAGCGGTGGAGTTCACGGTCGAGGTGATTGATGCAATCTCAGTCTTCAATGCCGAACACGGTGTCGACATTTCGTATCGAGTCGGCATGAGCGCCGGTGAAGTGATCGCCGGGCTGCTGGCGGCCGAGCAGCTGACCTACGGTGTCTTCGGCGAGCCGCCTCGCACCGCCCTCGCTCTTGCGGGTATCGCGGCATCAAATCAGGTGATAGTCGACGCGACAACTGCGGCGGATCTAGGCGATGAGTGGGAACTCGACCAGGCCTCGGATCTGATCGACCTCCGTGGGAGCAAGGTTGCGGCATTGGTGCTCAAGGGAAGGGCGAGTCAAGCGCAGACCTGACCACGATGGTCCGCATCGCTCGGTGGCCTCTGAGACAGTGATGGTCCCCATCCTGTACTGGTACGCTGTTCCGGTGAACGACGAATCAAGATCAGGCGCACCCGAGACGTCAGCGCCGAGCAAGCGAAAGCAGATCGTCGCAGGTGCCGTCACGGTGATCACCTTGGTGATCGTGTTCGCCGTCGTGCTCCCTCAACTCGCCGACTACGGGGAGGCATGGGAAGCAATCCAGAACATGGAAGCCCCTGCCCTCGTACTTCTCGCCGTGGCGACGATCGCCAATATCGTTGTATACGTATGGCCGTATCAGGCTGCGCTCCCCGGTATCAAGTTCTGGCCGGCATTCGTAGTCCGGCAGACCTCCTTCGCCATCAGCAACGGAGTGCCGGCCGGCGGCGCATTCGGGCTCGCCGTGCAGTTCAAGATGTTGGGACAGTATGGATTTGGCGCCGGGCCTGCAACCGCGGGCATTGGCGCCACTTCGCTTTGGAACACTCTCGTCACGCTGGCGTTGCCAGTCCTGGGGGCCATTGCCCTCATCGTGACGGGTGACGTTCAAGGCTGGGTGATCAGCGCTGCTGCTGTGGGACTCATAATCCTCGCGATACTGGTGGTTCTGCTCGTCGTGGTCTTCCGAAGCGAATCGGGCGCCGAACGCCTTGGCCGGTTCGTAGACCGGATGGTGCAGGGTGCTGCCCGCCTTGTCCGTCGGGAAGTGGATATCGATCTGACGCCCAAGCTGTTGGATTTCCGGTTATCGACCGTTGACCTCGTTCGGACTCGGCTGGTTGTGCTCACTCTCGCCAACGTGGTTCAACAGATCATGCAGTTTGCTGTTCTCTTCATCGCTCTTCGGGGCATCGAAGCCGGAAGCGACGTCAAGACAACGCTGATTCAGGCATTCGTTGCGTTCTCGGTGGGACGCCTAGGAAGCTTCATTCCAGTGACGCCAGGCGGTCTCGGAACGGTGGATGCCGCTATCACCGGAATCCTCGTCGGATTCGGTACGCCAGAGTCGG
Source organism: bacterium (assembly GCA_024228555.1). Taxonomy (GTDB): domain Bacteria; phylum Actinomycetota; class Acidimicrobiia; order Spongiisociales; family UBA5794; genus JAAETI01. The sequence goes on from JAAETI010000321.1 coordinate 7,334, forward strand.
CAGCGCTGGCAGCGACACTCGTCTGGCGAGTAGCAACTTTCTTCCCCCAGATCTTCATCGGGATTGGAACATACCTTTACTGGCGGCGGCGCAGCGTCACCCACACCGGCTCCTGACCTCATAATGACCGCCACGTACCAGGCACTGCTCACATATATGGAGCTCGGCGACACCGACTGCGAGCACATCGGCGCCGGACTGTTCAACCAACCTATCAACACCTGGTCGAGCGTTGCCTACATTGTGCTTGGGCTCTGGCTTGTGGTTCGGTCCATTCGGACCCGCGGCGCGGAGACGCCGGTCGAGATTGCCTACGGCGCCGCTTTGGCGAGCATTGGAATCGGCAGCGTTGCGTTCCACGGACCGGTCCCCCCCGGGGCGCGGTTGATGCATGACCTCACGATTGCGGCCGCCCTCACGGTCATCGCCACCCGCAGCGTTGGAACATTTCGCAACTGGACTCAGCGGCAGGTACTGGTGACCAGCGGCATCATCGTGGTAATCATCGGTGCGGTCATGGCAGTGGCCCCGGACGCAGGCAACATGTTGACCGGTGCAGTCGGTATCGCTGCTGTTGTGAGCGAGGCTGTTCTCTATCGAACCGGCCGACAGCGCTTCTCTTCACGGGTCGCCAGGATTCTTGCCTCAATGGTGATTCTGCTCGTCGGAGCGGCTGTCATCAACGTGTTGGGTCGCACCGACGGACCGCTGTGCGACCCAGGCAGCCTGTTCCAAGGCCATGCCGTATGGCATGTACTCACCGCGGCCACGTTCATGCTGTACGGGTATGCTGCGTTCCCCCACGCGCCACCGTCTCCCGCTTCGCTGAGTTGAATTGATCGCGATTAGGCTGGCTCTGCCAGGTACGTGACCGAGGAGTCCAAATGCGCCGCCCCATAATGCTTCTTATCGTGATTATTTCCGCCGCTGTCGCCGCAGTGGTCGCCACCATCATCACGCAGAAGCCGAAGCTCGAAGTGATGACCGAAGAAGAACGCAGAGCGTTCCTCGCCGACCGACTCGGCAACCGGGCTTCAGACGAACAGATCGACAAGCTTGCCGCCGCAATCTCGGCCCGACTCGACCTGCCGCCCTCCACCTCGTTGGTTGAGGCAAAGGAAGAGGCCGCCGAAGCGTCGTCAGACGAATCGTGACACGGCGGTCCCAGTTGGGACCGTGCTTCTGAGATTCTTGACACCGGTGAAGCCCACCGGTTCGGACAACACCGCTGGGTCGATTCAGCGGCTCTACACGGCTTGTCGCTGTTGATGAAGGTATCGTGTGAGCTCGGTCGTGACGCACGACCGGTGAGCGGAGGTAACAATGTGCTGTCTCGTCGTGGCATTGATGATGCTGGGTCCGAGGTTTGCGATTCTGGTTTGGTGGATAACCGACCAGCCGCGCTGGGAGCGAGCGTTCGACAGCTTCGCCTGGTCCTTCCTGGGGTTCCTCTTCTTGCCGTGGACCACCCTCACTTTCGTGTTGGTTGCACCAAATGGCGGTCTCGCTGGGTTTGACTGGGTATGGCTGGCGTTCGGCTTGATGGCAGATCTGAGCTCATACGGTGGCAGCCGATACGGCCGCGGCTACACCTCGAGCTACGCCCGTATCAAATAGCGGCTCCGTGGACAGCGGCAGAGGCAGCTCAGCGCTACTTCTGACGCCGAGGACCGGCTCACGGAATCGGGAGCAGCCGTCAGCGTCCAGATCATTCGGGTCTTCAGTGTGCCGGATCAGCCGGCAGTGACTGTGTCCGGCTGCGCCGCGACGAGCCCCTCGATTTCCGCACCCGACTGCGTCATCGCCGGGAGTCGCAACTCGAAGACGGATCTGTCATCTCGACGCTCGTACGTGAGATCGCCTGACATCCGCTTGGCCAGCGTGCGCGACACTGCGAGACCGATGCCAACGGAATCGGCCACGTGACCACGCTCATGGGCACTCTCGTAGCGTTCGAAGATACGTCCCGCATCGGCATCGTCGATCCCCGGTCCATCATCAATCACCCACAACATCCCGTGGCCGTCGCTGCACCCCACATGAACGGCCACCTCCGACCCCCCATAACGCGCAGCATTGGTGAGCAAGTTGCGCACGATCTGCCTAACCCGGCTCGGATCTGCTACCACGAGCGCCGGATCCCCGACTACGGCCACGACGCTTAGCTTCCCCGCCAGACCCTCAACGACCTGGCGAGCCTGGGCGAGCAGATCAACTCTGACTGAAGCGACGTCGAGCCGATCGATGTCGGCTCGCGCCGCAGTCAACAGATCCTCGATCAGATGTCCAACGTCAGCTCCCTCGTTGCAGATTGTCTCGATGATTGCCGTGCGCTCACCACTACTCAGCGCCGAGTCGGCATCCTTGAGGTGCTGGGCAAAGCCGAGGATTGCCGTAAGGGGTGTGCGCAATTCATGGGAGACGGATGCCAGGAACTGATCCTTCGACTCAACCAGCCGACCCAACCGCTGGTTGGACGCCTGTAGCTGTTGGTTGGCATCTGCAAGCCGGGCTTGTGATTCGTCCCGCTCGGCAAGCGCCCGACGCAGGGCTCGGGCAAGCTGACATATCTCAGTAGTCGAGCAGCCTTCGTCGCATCCCGCCTTCTTCGAAGTGGCGCCGCGGCTCACATTCGCCGCAATTGACCGCAGCGGCTGCAGGACATGCCGCCGAATTAGGAGGATGGCCAAAGCGGCAATGGCGGCGACTGCGGCCACGCCTCCAAAGGCCACGACCAGCAGATCCTCTTCGACCTCCTTAGCCACCGCCGAGATGTCAAGCCGGATCACACCCATCGCATTCGAGAAATCTGTTCCGTCCCGACCGGTCTCGCGCACCCGAAACCGACCAGCCGAGACGATCTTGTCCCCACTCCGCGTCGTATGGAATGGAGCAGACAACGGATCGCTGAGGCTAACCGTCGCAGAAAGCAATTCATCTCCAACACTGGCAAGCGGCAAGCCGATGAGCGACATATCCGATGAAGCGAGGATCACCTGAGGGTCGCCGCCCGCCACGAACACGGCGTCAACGTCTCTGGCTGCGCCAACGGCGGTCGTGGCACGCTGCAGACCCGTCAGGTCTGAGACGTTGGCGACGGTCTCGAGAGCAATCAGCTGATCCTGAGCTGTCTGCTCGCCTTCTGTGCCGAGCCGAGCGTTGGCAAGATACGCAGCGATGCCGAACCCACCCACCGCTGCCACAAAACCGGCAAGCAGGATTGGGAGCACTAGA
>JAAETI010000322.1 GCA_024228555.1 bacterium
ATGGTGGGCGCTACTGGGATTGAACCAGTGACCTCTGCCGTGTCGAGGCAGCGCTCTGCCGCTGAGCTAAGCGCCCTTGTGTGACCATTGTATCGCTCGAGGCGACGCCGGGAATCGAACCCGGGTTCAGGGTTTTGCAGACCCTTGCCTAACCACTCGGCCACGTCGCCGAAGAACGAGGGCGGTCGGGTGACCGCCCTCAACGAGCGGACGACCGGATTCGAACCGGCGACCTCAACCTTGGCAAGGTTGCGCTCTACCAGCTGAGCTACGTCCGCAAGGACGGCGATGTTACCACTTCGTCATCAGGTGGAAACTACTGATCGCAATTCGCCCGCATCAGTTCCCAGAGGATCCAAACCCACCGGTCCCCCGCACCGAATCCGGGAGCTCGTCTACCTCGACCATCTCGGGCAGAGCAATGGGCACCACCAAGAGTTGTGCGATCCGATCCCCTCGACTCAGGTGCAACGCCGCAGATCCGTGGTTGATGAGTATCACCTGCAGCTCGCCACGGTATCCCGAGTCGATCACCCCTGGTCCATTCACCACACTGATGCCCTGGCGAGCAGCGAGACCACTGCGTGGCGCAACAAGACCGGCATGACCCACTGGGATAGCAACGGCCACGCCGGTTGGGACCATCGCCCACTCCCCCGGCTCGATAACCGCATCGTCACGTGCCCTGAGATCGATTCCCGCATCATCGTGATGGGCTCGATGTGGGCTGGATAGTTCGGGATCGAGGCGTAAGAAAGGTATCTTCATCTCTACAGATTGTTGTCGGGCCGACAAACTACAGCAAGGGCGCCACTTGGAGAAGGTAGAAAGAAGAGATCTTCCGGGAAATGATGCTTCCTGGTACCAAGCATTGCTCAACGACCTACCAGCGACTGATGCTGAACCTGTTGCGCTCGTTGAGCCGGTCGATAACGATGAGGCAGCGGAGGAGACTGAGGAAGACCCAGAGCCCCATCTAACCCTCCCGGCTGTCAGTACCGGCGATCCCGTGCAGTTTCCGGAAGAGGATCTGCCGGCATTCCCACGGCCCTTGGACCTCGCCGCTGCCGCAGGGCACGATCTTGCGGAGACCACCGACTCCGCCACCGAGCATGTCTCAGACGTCGATCCGGACCAGACGCTCAACCAGTACGACGGTGCAGCAACGGACGCAACTTCCGATCTGCCCGAGGTCGTTGATCTCGAGCCTGCTGCGCCAGATCCGGTCGCTCAACCTGACGAGGCGATCGGACCGGACGACACTGCTGCTCCTCCGGCTGAGGCCATTGCCGCTCCCCCCAGCGACGATCCAACCGGTCCGGCTCCGCTGATGACCTCAGTGCCGGTGCCAACCGAACCTGAATCCCCCGCCGAAACCACATCCGAAACAGTCGGGCAACTGTGGATCTCCTCCGCAACCACCGGACCGCTAGACACGTGGGAACCCGACGCCATGGACAAGACGATCTCGTCGTCGCGAGGCTTCCGCTGGACTTCGGTGTTTGCTGCGGTTGCGGTTGTCGCGCTGATCGTGGTCGGGCTCGTGCTTCTCCCCTCGATCACCCGCAGCCGAGCGGATGAACACAGCGACCTCATGACCACAGCCCTCACCGAGTTGCGGGCTGAACTCCCCGACACGCAGATATCACTAGAGGTCGCAACCGAACCGAATTCCGACCCAACCAGCCTGAGGGGGCTCTCGACCCAGCTAACCGCACTCTCGGCCCGTTCGTCGGCGGTAGTCGAGGTGAGCCAAGCCGACCTTCCCAAGACGCCACCACTCACCTCTTCGGCACCCATCGATGAACTCGAACCCATTCGACAACGGATGGAGCCAATCGGCACGACAGCACAGACAATCCAGAGCCGAATCGCAAATCTCGTCGAGTACCGCACCTTGATGAGCGGCTTCCTCGACCTGCCGGCCTTGCCCAGTACCGCCGACTCAGCGACGCACACCGAGCTGAGGGTTGTACTGGCATCGGCTCAGGCGCAGTCCGCATCAATCCTTGCCGACCTGCCAAGCGATGTTTCCCTGGCTCCTCACGAGGAGCTTGCCCGCTCAATCAATGAAGACTTCGCCAACTGGCAAATCGACTACCTCGAAGCTCTTCGCAATGAAGACGCCGACGCTGCAGCCGCGTTGGTGGCAGAACTAGACAGCGATCTCGACGAATTGGACGCCGCACTTGTCACCCCGCTGGCTCAGATCCGGCGCCAGACTGACGCAGACCTCATTGATCTTGCCCGGACGATTGACGAGGTCTCTGCACTCGCCAACGGCGACACCCGTGCGCCCTAGTCCGGCTACTGACGGTCCTTGATCGCTGCCATCTCACGTTCAAAATCGCTGGCGCCGGTGAAGTCTTTATAGACCGACGCAAAGCGGAGATAGGCCACTTCGTCGGTTGCACTCAAACCGGCCAGGACGGTGTCACCAATCGCCGCGGCTGAGACGACTGAGGTCTCCGGGCCAAAGAGGCTCTCGGCCTGGAGCACCAATGCTTCGACGGTGCCGGCGGGAACCGGCCGATCCGCCAACGCCTGCTCGATACCTGCCCGCACCTTGTCAGCAGAGAACGGCTCGAGACGATCGTCTCGCTTCCGCACCAACGGTTGATAGCTTGCCCGCTCAAACGTCGTGAAGCGATGGGCGCACTCGATACACTCACGGCGGCGACGGATCGACCTGCCGTTCTCTGCGGAGCGGCTGTCGATCACCTTGGTATCAATTGAGCGGCACATCTGACAACGCATTGCCGATCGACAGTAACAGCGAATCCGACTACCCAATATCTGGGGGCAGACCTAATGAACTGGAACGAGACTATCGCTACGTTCCGATCGTCGGCAGAAGAAATCGCCAACCTAGTGGACGGAGTCGACGACTTGACACTCCCCGCCCTCGGCGAATGGGATCTGGCTGGTTTGATCGGCCACTACCTCAGAGCCATCCGGACCCCTCTGGAGTACCTCACCCTCGAGCCCCCAAACGACAGTCCGTTGCCGAACGCCGCGGCGTACTCGGCTAGCTACCTTGCTTGGCGTACCGACGATCCGACCGCCGATGGTGCGGTAGCCGAGCGGGCACGCCGCGAACTCGACAGCAGCGAGACCGACTTGGCAGCTCTGATCCGTGGTGATGTCGCCGACTTGGTTGGAGAGCTCGAGCGCCAATCGCCATCGCGGCTGATTGCGACCCGGTTTGGCTCGCTACGTCTCGACCACTACATGCGAACTCGAACCATGGAACTGGTAATCCATGGTCTAGACATTGCCAGGGCTCTTGGCGAAGACTGGGAACCGCCACAACCTCAGTTGCTCGATGTCTTGGCTTTGTTCAATGAGATCGCGATTGCCCGAGGAAGCGCGGTCGATCTGGTTCTGGCGCTCAGCGGGCGGACACCCCCGACTCCGGATGACGTCCTGCCAATTCTTCGCTAGACCGAGGTCATCGCTCGAGAGCCGCTAACCAGTTGGGACGATCAGGGTCTCACCAGGGATGATCAGGCTCGTGTCGAGGTCATTTAGGTGCCTGATCTGTGACACGACACCGCGAACGTCTTCCTCGGGTGCGACTTCTTCAGCAATGGTCCACAAGGTGTCGCCGGAGCGCACCCGATAGTCCACGGTCTCCGGCTCCGGACCCGCCGCCATAACCGAGGAAGCCAGAAGAAGGACCAACGCCACCACGAATGTGGAGATGATGACCAGTGCCCGAGATGGAGCGGTCAAGTATCGTGGCATTTGCTGTGCCTCCTTCTGCTTTTGCTTCCTCGACTACGACCCCTTCCGGTGCCGTAGACCGTTGGCCCGACTGTCCGGGCCTACAAACAGAACCGTATCCACTAGGTGTGACACGTTTTCGCCGTGTCCCGCCCGAAACCCTGCGTGGTGTCCCGTGGCCCTTTGGGCGAACGCCTGTTCGTACTGTTTCTACGATAAGCGAACGCGTGTTCGATTGTCAAGTCGAACGTATGTTTGGTTTCTCGCGAAAAGCGAACTAATCTCCGGTGAACGCGAGAAAGGCAACGGACATGGAGCGCAAGCAGCTTTCGGCCCGACAGCGAGAGATACTCGACCTCATCCTCGAAACCGTCGCTGAACGGGGCTATCCCCCATCGGTACGAGAGATCGGCGAATCGGTCGGCCTGAGCTCACCCTCAACGGTTCACAGCCACCTGTCCGCGCTGGTCAAGACCGGCTACCTGCGGCGTGACCCGAGCAAGCCACGCGCCATCGAGGTCATCGATCCAGGCGAAGACACTCGATCCCTTCACCGCGCCCCGGTGCGCGACGTACCAAAGGTGGGACGGATCGCGGCAGGCTCACCAATTCTTGCCGAGGAAGACATCGACGAGATCTATCCCCTGCCGGTCGAACTGGTCGGTGACGATCCAGTCTTCATGCTCGACATCAAAGGCGACTCGATGATCGACGTCGGTATCTTCGACGGCGACTATGTCGTTGTCCGGCGTCAAGCCACCGCCGATGACGGCACCATCGTTGCCGCCCTGATCGATGGCGAAGAGGCAACCGTAAAAAGGCTCCGGCGGATGGACGGTCGGGTGATCCTCAAGGCAGAGAATCCCGCCTATCCCCCAATGGTGTTCAGCGAGGGTGTCGAGATCCTCGGTGTTGTCGTCGCCCTGATGCGTCGGGTCAGCTAGAGCGAACCGCGGAACACGGTCTCGGCAGGCCCTTCGATCCAGGCACCATCTTCCTCGAGATAGACGTCCAGGATGCCACCACGCAGTTGCATTGCAACACGCGAGCCGACGAGGCCCTGGCGGTGAGCAAGGTATGCCGTTGCCGCGGCGCCTGTGCCACATGCCAACGTTTCGCCGACGCCGCGCTCCCAGACTCTCACATCAATCTGATTTCGACCTGTAACCGTGGCGAACTCCACATTCGTGCCATCCGGGAACACCGACGCAGTCTCAACGGTTGGCCCGATCTCCGCCACCGCCGCGGTCGACGGGTCGTCAACCCATCGGATTGCATGCGGATTGCCCATATCAACGGTGTGCCACTCGATACCGTCTAGCGAGACGTCGCCACCAGACGCAGGAACACCAAGAAGCACGCACACCGAGCCATCTGGCTGCAACCGTACCGGGCGGGGACCGACGGATGTTTCAACGATGAACGAATCGACATCCACCCAGCCTTGATCGGCGGCGTAGCGGGCAACACAGCGCAGCCCATTGCCACACATCTCAACTAGGCCGCCATCTGCATTCCAGTAGCGCATCCGAATCCGGTCCGATGCGAGCGGGGTGACTTCGAGCACCCCATCGGCGCCGATGCCGCGACGCCGATCACACCACGCCTTGATCTCGTCAACCGAAGGCGCGGCGGGCCCAGCAATGACCACGAAGTCGTTGCCCAAGCCCTCCATCTTTACGAAGTCCATACGCCTTTCCCGTCCAGATACTCGATCGCAGCGCGCAGACGCACTGCCGGATCAGGGTCCCAGGCTACCCAGTGGATACGTGGGTCCCTACGAAAGAACGTTCGCTGCCGCTTGGCAAGTGCCCGAGTCGCCCGGATCGCCGCGTCACGTCCTGTGGCAAGATCCACCTCGCCGTTGACAACCGGGATGAGTTCCTTGTAGCCGACGGCCTGGGCCGCCAACCGCCCCAGACCAGGCTGCACCCGCCGCAACTCGTCCTCCAGTCCACGCTCGAGCATGCGATCAAAGCGGTGCGCAATACGATCGGCGAGTTCCGGACCGGGATCCAACCCAATCGCAACAAAGTCGATGAGCGGTTCGTAGCCGCGCACTGCCGCAGCCGCGGGCCCGGCTGCTCGCTGTGAAGGCGATCGCCCGGTCAACGCATACACCTCGAGGGCCCGAGCTACCCGTCTCGGGTTAGCCAAGTCAGTGTGGGCTGCGACATCCGGGTCAATGACGAGAAGCCGCTCCCTGGCTTCTGTGTCGCTCAGAGCGTCAATTTCGGCTCGTGTTGCGGGGTCATTCGGCGGAAACTCAAGCGGATCCACCAAGGAGCGAAAGTGCAGGCCGGACCCACCACAAATCACCGGTTGCACCATCCGCTGCTGTAGCTCCGCAAGGACCTGACGACCTGCGCCCTGGAACTGGGCAACGGACAGATCGTGTTGCGGGTCGACAAGGTCGATCAGATGGTGAGGCACCTCGGACTGCATCTCCGCGGTCGCTTTCGCAGTCCCGATATCAAGCCCGCGATACACCTGCATTGAGTCGACCGATACGACCTCTCCACCGCGCTGTTTGGCGATCTGGAGAGCAACGTCTGACTTCCCCGATGCGGTGGGGCCGACTACGGCGATCGCAATCAGGACACAACCGTCCCCAGCAGATAGTGCGACGCAGCCTCTGTGATCTCCATCGTGAGGTAGGTACCTGGCTCATACTCTCCCCGGGCATGGACCGGTCGGTTGCCCCTGGTCCGTGCGGTCACCACGCCGGGGTCCTTCTTCGAAGGTCCCTCTACGAGCACTTCTTCAGACCTTCCCACCATTGCTTGGTTCGACTCATGCGAGATCATGTTCTGCAACGCGACGAGTCGCTCAAACCGTTCCTGGACAACGGCCTTTTCGATCTGCCCGTCCAGGGTGGCAGCCACAGTGCCCGGCCGCGGCGAATACTGAAACGTGAAAGCCTGATCGAACCGCGCCTGGGCAACGACGTCCAACGTTGCCTGGAAATCCTCTTCTGTTTCGCCGGGAAAGCCAACGATGATGTCGGTGGATACCGATAGGTTCGGGATTGTCCGGCGGGCCATCTCCAGCCTGGAAAGGAAGCGTTCTGCGTTGTAGCCACGGTGCATCGCGGCCAGAATCCGATCGCTCCCCGACTGCAACGGAAGATGCAACTGCTCACAGACCGCTTGGGTCTCGGCCATGGCCTCAGCAACATCTTCCTTGAAGTCCTTTGGGTGCGGGCTGGTGTAGCGGATTCTGCGGATACCATCGATCGAACCCACCTGCCGAAGCAGATCGGCAAAGACCGGGCTCCGCCCGTTTATGTCCAAATCACGCCCGTACGAGTTGACGTTCTGGCCGAGCAATGTGACCTCCGAGACGCCCTCACTCGCCAGAGCCTTGACCTCACCGATGATATCGCCGAAACGTCTGCTGATTTCTTTGCCGCGCACCGCAGGAACAATGCAGAACGTGCACGAGTTGTCGCAACCAATCGCAATCGTCACCCAAGCCGAATGCGGTGTCTGCCGGCGTGCCGGTAGATAGGAAGGGAAGTCGTCGAATGAGCTCGTCTCCTCCAGTATTTCGGTCACTGGACCCCACTCGTCGGCGTGATCCATCAACTCGACAACACGGTTCACGTTGTGCGTTCCGAACACAACATCCACCCACCCGGCTTTCTCCATCAGGAGATCACCGTCCTTTTGGGCGGTGCAGCCACCGACCAGGATCTTGAGGTCGGGTCGTTCCATCTTGATTGCCCGCAACGACCCCAAGTAGCCGTAGAGCTTGTTGTCGGCGTTCTCGCGGATCGTGCAGGTGTTGAGCACGATGACATCTGCCGCTTCGATCGAGGTGCTGGGTGCCATGCCGTCTGCTGCGAGCAAACCACCGATCCGCTCCGAATCGTGCTCGTTCATCTGGCATCCGAAAGTACGGATGTGATAGGTCAGACCAGTACGCGCAGGCTTACGAGGCGAGCGCACACTTGGTATGCCGAGAACCGTTGTCTCCGTCATAACCCCTACCGAGCGAAGTCCGTTGCCCGAAACTCGCGGATCACGGTCACCTCGATCTGACCTGGATAGTTCAAGTCCTCCTCGAGGCGACGGGCGATGCGTCGAGCCAGATCTCCCGCTGCCAGATCATCGACAACCGACGGCGACACCGCGACGCGGACCTCACGGCCTGCCTGCATGGCAAAGACCCTGTCGACACCGTCGAATGATGATGCGATCTCTTCGAGCCTCTCGAGACGCCGCACGTACGACTCCAAGGCTTCACGACGGGCCCCCGGCCGGGCCGCGGAGACGGCGTCGGCAGCCTGCACCAGCACCGCGGTGAGTGTTCGCGGCTCGACCTCGTTGTGGTGGGACTCGATGGCATGCACGATGGATGCTTCCTCGCCAAACCGGCGGGCAATCTCCGCACCGATCATGGCGTGCGATCCTCCAACCTCGTGAGATACGGCTTTCCCAATGTCGTGGAGGAAGGCGGCACGACGAGCCTCGATGGGATCGATGTCGAGTTCGCTGGCGAGCATCCCAGCGATGTTGGCTGCCTCAACGAGGTGATTCAGCACGTTCTGTCCGTATGAAGTGCGGTACTTGAGACGCCCCAGCAAAGTGACGAGCTCGGGGTGGAGCCGGGTGACCCCAACTTCGAGCATCGCCCACTCGCCGGCATCGCGCACCGACTGCTCAACTTCTGCCTTTGATTTCTCGTAGGCCTCTTCGATCGAGGCAGGATGGATACGGCCATCCTCGACCAGCCGCTGCAGCGCACAACGCGCAGTTTCTCTGCGGACCGGGTCGAACGTGGAGATCGAAACGGCCTCAGGCGTGTCGTCAACGATCAGATTCACACCAGTGACAGACTCGAAGGTTCGGATGTTGCGACCATCACGACCAATGATGCGGCCCTTCATATCATCAGATGGCAGTGGAACCACCGAAACGGTCGACTCCGACACGACCTCTGCGGCCAGTCTCTGCACCGCGGTGGCAAGGATACGACGACCCCGCCTGTCGGCTTCCTCCCTGGCTTTCATCTCGAGGTCACGAACGAGCACCATCGCCTCGCGGCGGGCCTCATCTTCGACCTTCATCAGAAGCTCTTCCTTTGCGGCTCGGGAATCAAACCCGGCAATCCGCTCGAGATGGCCGCGGGCCTCTTCACGAAGAGTTTCGACCTCACCACGGGCGTCGCCGAGTGAGCGCTCCTTGTCGACAAGGAGTTCCTCACGATGCGCGAGGTTGGTGGCACGCTGCTCCAGCGTTGCCTCCCGTTGCGCCAACCTGTCTTCCAGCGTTTCGGCCTCAACTACTCGATGAGCGAGGGCGGCCTCCTCTCGTTCCCGGTAACTCTCTGCGAGAGCTCTCGATTCCTCTTCGGCACGAGACAGGATGTGTTGCGCATCCAATCGTGCCTGCCGGAGGGCGTCCACCGCTGATGCGCCGGTTCGTGACGTATTGCGGCGTAGTAGTTCTCGTCCTCCCAGGAAAGCAAGCAACGCAGCAAGTAGTCCAATCGCAACTGCGATAAGCCACTCCATGCTGTCCCCGTTTCCCGGCTCCCTCTGAAATCATCGATGCCGAGCCAAACTGGCTCGGCACACGCTTGCCAAGAAACAAATCCACGTCAGTGACAGCTATCGGCCGGCTGCCCGCTGCACCTCCGTGCGATTCGTTTCATCAGACTGTCTTTCATCGGGTTCCGTGTTCTAAGTAGTTTTACGTGTGTCTAGTCCTGATCGTACCGCACCTAACCCGCAAGCGAAACCGCGAAAAGCATATTTGGTCGGCCGATGACCCAACTCACATCAGAAACGACAATGACCGGGAGGGCTGCAACACCCACCCGGTCCCATCACGGTCTGTCGTCACTTCTTCTTTGCGGAGTCACCCTTGCCCAGAATCTCACCGGTTTCTTCGTCAACCTCGAGCGCTTCGTCGCTCTCAGCGTCCTCGTCCTCGATGAGACCAACCGCCTTGTAGACACGGTCTTGGAGCTGGACGGAGATCTCGGGATTTTCCCGCAAGAACATCTTTGCCTTCTCCCGACCCTGTCCAAGCTGATCACCATCATAGGTGAACCAGGCACCTGCCTTACGAACGATTCCATGCTCGACTGCAACGTCGATCAAACTACCTTCACGTGAGATTCCTTCACCAAACATGATGTCGAACTCAGCAAGACGGAACGGTGGAGCCACCTTGTTCTTGACAATCTTGGCCCGAACCCTGTTGCCGACATTGTCCGTACCTTGCTTGATTGCCTCGATACGACGGACGTCGATTCGAACACTCGAGTAGAACTTGAGCGCACGACCACCCGGTGTCGTCTCCGGCGAACCAAACATCACACCGATCTTCTCCCGAAGCTGGTTGATGAAAACCGCAGTGGTATCGGAGCGATTGATGGTTCCGGCCAGCTTGCGCAATGCCTGCGACATCAAACGAGCCTGCAGACCGACGTGAGTGTCGCCCATATCGCCTTCGAGTTCGGCGCGAGGCACCAAGGCGGCAACGGAGTCAATGACGACAACGTCGAGAGCACCGGAGCGGATCAACATGTCGGTGATCTCCAAGGCCTGCTCGCCGGTGTCCGGCTGAGAGATCAGCAACTCATCGACGTCAACGCCGAGGGCCTTTGCGTAGATCGGGTCAAGAGCATGCTCGGCATCGATAAATGCGGCGACACCTCCGTTGCGCTGCGCTTCGGCGACCACGTGGAGAGCCAGAGTGGTCTTGCCGCTGCTTTCCGGGCCATAGATTTCAACGATTCGGCCACGGGGAACCCCACCTATGCCGAGTGCCAGATCGAGTGACAGAGCACCAGTTGGGATAGCGGCAACATTCTTTACCGCACTGTCGCTGAGCTTCATGATGGCGCCCTTGCCAAACTGCCGCTCAATCTGCGACATCGCCATTTCGAGGTTCTTGTCCGACTCCACTGGAGCTCCCTTCGGTTGGTTTGATGTCGCCAACCTATTTACTGCCTGTGACATAATTACAGCGGTGTAACCCTACCGCCGTCGAGAACCAAACAATAGGCGAACACGTGTTCGATGTCTAGGACCTCCTGCTTGAACTGACAGCTAGACCGAGTCAGCAATATGCGGGAACCCGAGGGAGGGCTCAAGCGTGTACTGGTCATGGAGATCGCAGCAGTGACTGATCCCCCGCAGGTGCCGATCGGTCAGATAGACCAGCATTTCGATGACTTCTATCGTCTGACAAGAGACCGGATCGCCAGGGCTCTCGTACTTACCCTTGGCAACCAGGAGCTCGGCGTCGAAGCCACCGACGAAGCCATGACCCGCGCCTACCAGCGCTGGGACCAAATCCGAGAATACGAAAACCGTGAAGGCTGGGTCTATCGAGTTGGGCTCAATTGGGCACGCTCGATATGGCGGAAACACCGCCGCGAAGTCGGCGAGGTATTCGAGACGCCACCTATCCACGATTCGCTCCTCGACGTCGACGTAGAACGCGCCCTGGCCAAACTGGACGGTCGCTTTCGGTCAGTAGTCGTGCTCCGGCTCTATCTCGATTGGTCCGTAGAAGACACCGCAACCGCTCTCGGAGTGAAACAGGGAACCGTCAAGAGCCGGATGAGCCGAGCCATCGCCCGGCTGGAGAGGGACCTCGGAGGTGACCACTCATGAACACCGAGAACCGCATAAGGGACTACCTGCGCCGCAAGGCCGAAAACCTCGATATCGAAGCCAAGCCTGCGGCCCTGGCGCAGCCATCGGCCCGCATCGGTCGTGGCCGGGTCGTTGCACTGGCAGCCGTCGCCGCACTGATTGTGGTTGGCGCACCGCTGGTCGTCCTCTCCCAGGTTACCGATGACCCAACGACAGAAGAGCTCGCCGCCACGACCCTGAGCCCTTCAACCACCGTCGTCGTGACGACGTCCACGACCGTGACGACGACGATCGCTACCGATGAGTCTGCGCCGACACCGGGCTCGTGCGGCACCGCCGCGGTGCGGTCTGCCGATACCGTTGTCGCGTTCTACGGGTCCTGTGCCGACGATCCCGGGGTCCCCTACCCAGTTCATCGCCCAGGTGCGATGACCGTGACGCTCGAGCAATCCCTCTCCGAGCTGCTGGGTGGCACAACACCCGACGAGAACAATCGCGGGATCCATGCTCCGTTCGATTCGATCGATCGGAGCGATGAAGTCGAAGTCATCGCCACCGTCGACGATGCCTGGATTGCCCATGTCGAGCTCTTCCTCGATGGCGCCCCCTGGGTCGCCGACACGGGCTCGTGGTCGTCGGACCAGCTCATTTCACTGCTCGATTCGCTTCAGTCCACCGTCTTCCTGCAGGAGGACATTGCTGGTCTCGATATGACCGCCCTTTGCTTCGAGCAGGTCGCCTGCGACCGTACGGTCACCCGTGCGGAATGGGCAGGGATTCTGTTTACGAACACAGGGACGATTGTCCAATACACCTGCAGCCTGGAGCAAGCCTGGATTGATCCCGGCCGATGCACCCTTGATGGCGTGCTTGCGGGAACCACGTTCTCTGGAACTGTGTCCGACATTCGTGCCGACGACACTCTGAAGGTCAGAGCGGGTCCAGGGACTGAGTATTTCATCCTCGACGAGCTAAACCTTGGCGATCAAGTCGTCGTGACCAACGCCACGTCTCCGGCGAGCGATGGTGGGTTATGGCGGATAGTCGACTCAGCAACATCAGAGCCGGGTTGGGTCAACGCCTCGTTCCTCGACATCGTCGAAGAGTGACCTAGAGCAGAGAGACCCGCTCGACGACCTCGTAACCGGCCGGACCACGACCCAGGACCGAGCGATACAGGGTGACCTCACCCACATCAAGCGCGATCTTGGCGGGTGGGACCACATCGATCAATGAACGCATGTCAGACGGGGGTCGCACCCGGCTGAGGGTCATATGGGGATGAAAGGGCCGGCCTTCCGGTTCCAGGCCTGCTGCCTCCGCCGCAGCCTCGCACTCTGCAGCCACCGCCGTGAGCGATTCGATCGCACCACCCAGACCCAGCCACAACACGGATGCCCTGGACCTCTTCGGAAAGCCACCCAATTCGGTGAACCGGATTCGGAACGGCTCAACGAGGAGGTGCTGGTCAAGGTGAGCAACGATTGCGTCCCGTTGCACTGCCTCTGTGGGTCCCAAAAAACGGAGCGTGATGTGCCAGTTCTCCGGCGGTACCGGTCTCCCCGGCAAGTAGTCGCCTGCCAGCGATGCCTCGAGATGAGTGGCGATGGCGTGGCGACAGTTGTCGTCAAGGGCCGCAGCAAGGAACATGCGCTCCGCCATCAGACCCAACGTCCTCGCTTCGAGTCTCCGTGCCACCACTCCCCCGACATCGCCAATCTGGCCAGGTGGAGTGCACCCGTCGTCGTGTACGTCCGAACCCGCTCTCGATCTCCTGGCAAAGAGACGGTCCTCGCCATCGTCTTGTCCGGCGTGTGCACCCCGATCACCATTGTCCCCACCGGTCGCTCCTGGGGATCCGGTCCAGCCGATCCGGTAACGCTCACACCAACGTCCGCCCCCAGTGCGGCAGCGACGCCGTCTGCCATCGCGATCGCCACCGGTTCGCTAACCACCCCGTGTTCGGCGATGAGGTCTGCGTCGACACCCAGTTGCGTACGTTTGATGTCCTCGTGGTAGGCAACAATTGATCCGCGAAACACCTCGGACGCTCCAGGGATCGCGGTGATCCGTGACGCCACAAGCCCTCCGGTGGCCGATTCAGCAGTGGCGATCGACCAACCTCGTGCGGTGGCGAGACGAAGCAGAATCGTCTCGACTGTCTCGTCGTCAAGGCCAAAGACGAGGCTGCCCAGTCGCTCCTCGACGGCCGCCTGTAGCGGCGCCACCATCGCTTCCGCCGCTTCAGTCGTCGCTGCCTTGGCGGTAAGTCGTACCTTGATCTCCGCTGCCGAAGCCAGGAAAGCCATCGATGGATTGCCATCGTCGTAGAGATCGGCAAGCAACTCGCCGATCTTGGACTCCGACTCGCCATAAGTCCGCAGGACGCGATTGAGGACCACTCGGGAATCGGATCGGTCACGCAGATCGCCGATCACATACATGTCGAGCAGGATCTCGAGCTCTACGGGAACCCCAGGCACCGCATAGATCACGGTGTCGCCAACTTCGAGACGTATCCCCGGCGCGGTCCCTTTTGGGTTCTCCAGCAGATCAGCGCCTTGCGGGTACTCGGCCTGTTTGAGATTCGACTCAGGCATCGCACGTCCCCGACGCTCCCACCAGTGTCGTAGTCGATCTGCATAGTCGTCACTGAACTCAATGGGGCGATCGGTGGCTGCGGCGATGGCCTCGCGAGTGATGTCATCTTGGGTGGGTCCCAAGCCGCCTGTAATGATGAGAGCGTCGGCGCGGGTCATTGCCAGCCGGATTGCATCGACCATACGGCCGTGATCATCGCCAACAACCGATGAGTGTTGATGGTCCAAACCGGCGTCAGCGAGACGCCGACCGATGGTGGCGGCGTTGGTGTTGACCGTCTGGCCATACAGCAGTTCGGTGCCTACGGTGATCGCTTCAACAATCATCCGGCCACGACCGCCTCGAGATCGGTCCCGTATGCGCCCTTGACCTCGGCTCGAACCCAGTCACCGGGCTCGCCGTCATCGAGCAGGATCAACCCGTCGATCTCCGGCGCTTGCCGGTAACTCCTGCCGACGGCTTGTCCGTCCTCAACCTGGTCAATGAGCACTTCGAAGGTTTGCCCGATCTGGGCGGCGTTCCTGGCGTGGGTAATGTCGTCCTGAAGGCCCTGCAGATAGCGGAGTCGTTCCATCGCCAGACCCGCAGGCACCTGGTTGTCGAAGTCCTTCGAGGGTGTGCCCTCTTCTGGCGAATACGGAAACAGACCGACCCAGTCAAGCTCGGCTTCAGTCATGAAGGAGGCAAGGTTCTCAACGTCTTGGTCGGTTTCGCCTGGGAAGCCGACAATAAAGCTCGAGCGGAGAGCCGCAGCTGGCGCTTGTTGGCGAATTCGACTGATGAGGTCGAGGTGGCCGTCCCCGCTCCCAGGACGTTTCATCGCTCGCAGCAACCCTGGCGACACGTGCTGGAGCGAGAGATCGAAGTAGTCAACGACAGTGGGAAGCGACGCCATCGTCTCGATGAGTTCGGGACGGATCTCACGTGGGTACAGGTAGTAGAGACGGAGCCGGCGCAGTCCGGGGACATCAGCCACCGACTTCACCAGGTCGACAATGCCCCCGGTGAATCCAGCATCACGTCCGTAGGCAGCCAGATCCTGTGCGACCAGGACAACCTCACCGACTCCGGAAGCGGCCAAACCGGCTATCTCGGCCCTGATGTTCTCGGGAGATCGCGACCGTTGCTTGCCACGGAACTGCGGTATCGCACAGAAAGTGCAGAGCTTGTCACAGCCTTCGGCAACCTTCACATAGGCATACGGAGTCGTCGGCGTCGGCCGCCGGATCTCGAACAAGATGTCCATCGGTGTACGACTGGCAGGCCGTATCTGCAGCGGTTGCCATTCGGTCAGCGTGTCGAGTCTCCCGACTATCTCTGAATAGCGGTCGAGCCCGATAACGGCGTCGGCTTCGGGGAGCGCCTCAATGAGTTCCTGCTCGTACCGTTGTGCCATGCATCCGAGCACAACCAGCTTGGCGTCCGGGTTCTTCGAACCGGCAAGCTCCAGCACGGTGTCCACCGATTCCCTGCGCGCAGGCTCGATAAACGCACAGGTGTTGACCATCACAACGTCCGCAGACTCAGGTGCGTCGGCATCCGCGTAACCCGCATCGTGGAGCACCGCGGTCACTTTGTCCGAGTCAACCTGGTTCTTGGAACAGCCGAGCGTGGTTAACCAGACCTTGGGGGCGGAAGAAGACATCGAGGCGATTGTAGGTGACCAAGTAGCGGCGATCGGGCCGGCGCTACCCGAGCTTGTGGTAGCGGCCCCTGAAGTAGACAAGCGGTTCTTCGATATCGGAGAGTTCCAGTTTGTCGACACGCCCTTCGGCAATGATAAAGAAGGTCTCCTCGTCACCGCCTTCAAAGGTGCAAAAAGCACGTGTCTTCACATCAGTCAGCACCGGCCCCCATTCGGACTGTTCAACGCTGACGTCGGTGAATCTGCCCCCAGGACTGGGGCGGAGTCCCGCAAAGACGTCTGCGAGCGCCTGATCGCCTTCCTCCAGAACGTGAACAACAAACTTGCCTGTCTCCTGGAGACCATAAAAGAGGTCGGTCGTCGATCCCAGGAGGAAATACAGACGCGAGGGGTCACCTTCGGCAACTACGAGCGAAGAAACGGTGAGGCCGGTTCGATGATCACCAACGCCGGAAGTGACCACGGTGACCGGAGCGACCATCCGACCGCGGAAACGCCGGGCCGGATCACGTTGATCGTCGGACGCCTCAAAGGGGTGGTCGTCGTGCACTCCGCCTTGCTCGGCCATATGTGGCTCCCTCGTTTGCCCCTGCTCGGGCAGATCTTACGGACTACCGCTCAATGAGTCCACGATCGGTGGTTTGTGTTGGGTAGGTCTTGCCTGGTTGCGATGCGATCGTCGAACACCAAATGTTGCGAATACCCCGCCTCCCGCGCCGCCGCCGCCAGGACATCGGCGTCTCTGCCGCACTGAGAAGGCTCGTGAGCGTCAGAAGCGAGAGTTATCGGCACGTCGGCCTGTCCAAACAGCTGGAGGAACGTTGGAGCGGGATACATCTCTCCAACCGGCTTGTGGATACCGGCGCTTGACACCTCGACAGCAGTGCCACTTGATGCCGCCGCGGCGACCGTCGCCGCATACAACTCCAGCGGCGGTTCCTCCAACACGTGACCGTGCACCTTGACCACGTCGACATGGGCGAGAACGTCAACGGTTCCCGACGCCGCCAACTGACGCTCAACCTCGAAGTAGTCCTCGTAGGCCTGACGAATCCCCCGTCTCTCAAACTCGTGAGCCGAAGGTGGATAGTCAACCGCCCACGCACCAATCCAGTGGACGGCTCCAATCAGGAAGTCCCATGGATAGGGCTTGAGGAAGTCGAGGACCGCATCGATCGTGTCCGGGAAGAAATCAACTTCGAGTCCAAGCTTGACCGGATAACCTCGATCCTTCGCATCGACGACTGCAGCTACATAGGACTCAATCGACAAGGTCCTGTCAACGGTCACAAACTCTTCGGTCTCTGCCGCCAGATCGTCGTGCGTGTCGTTCTCCCAGAAATGGCCGAGCACAGGAACTGACTCGACACAGCGGTAGAGATGTTCGGTGAAACCAACCTCGGTGAGGCCGTTGCTCGCGGCATGCTCTACGTATGACTCGATGTGCCCGCGCGGGTATTCGCCGAGCGGTGGCCCGAAGCCCGAGTACGGCCCATGGTTGTGGAGGTGAACGTGATAGTCGCCCATTACCCGGCAGGGTAACCGGCTAGGACGGGTCGACCCCGCGACCGATCAGGATCCCCTTGATCCGCCCCATCCGACCTTGGGTGTCGGGTCGCTTCTCTTGTCGGATGCGCAGGTTTGCCAACTCGGCGAGGAGGTCCTCTGTCGTTCGCTCCCTGTCGGCACCTTCAGCATGTTCCGCCGCCTGCGAACGCAGCTCCTCCTGACGCTGCACCAACTCGAACCGCTGTTCAAACGCATCGTTAGGCAGAGCAACGAGCTGATCCTGGACATCGGCCAGTTGCCGTACCAGGGTCTCAACCGTCGACATCAGCGAAGACTGATCCCACGCTCGGCGAGAATCCCCTCGATCCGGGATATCTTCTGCTCGATACGCACACCGCTGGACGTTGGGGACGTTTGTCCCGTCTTGCCGGAGGGAGTGTGACTGCCGCGCTGCCGGTCGAACGCCGATAACTGCCGGCGGAGACCCCCGAGTTGTGCCAGCAGATTCTGTGTCGAACACTTCGAGTCGACTGCGACCGCAAGCCGGGCCGCCCGAGTCCTGAGTTCGTCCTGTCTGCTTAGTAGCGTTTGCTTCTCGTCCCGTGTTTCGTTGCACATCGACGAGAGCTGGTCTTGCACCTGTTCGAGTTCTCTCAGTATGGAACTCATTTCGCCAACCATGACGCTCCTTCCATAGGAACCACCACTCATAGTGTCAGCCCAACTGCCCTCTATGTCAAGAGCATACGCAAAGCGGCGACAATCGCGGCGGCGACCAAGACCCATCTGATCCAAGCGGCACCTTTGAGAATTGCCAGCCGCGCTGCGATCCACGCCCCTGTCATCTGACCCAACGACAAGACCAGACCCACCTGTAGGTCCACCTGTGATGCCGAAGCGAAGAAGAACAAAGCAACGGGCGTGTAGGCCAAGACAAGCGCGACCTTGGCGGCGTTCCCCTTGACAAGATCCATCCCGGACCCGAGCACGAGACCGCCGAGAAGCAGGAAGCCGACCCCAGCTTGGACGAACCCGCCATAGAAACCGATCCCAAGGAAGATGAGACTGCGCCAGGGCTCGCTTATGTCACGTTCCCGCCCCTCGACCCATCGTGAAGGCCGAGCAAGCACCGATGCCGCCACCAGGATCAAGACAAACGCAAAGACCCGCTTCATGACATCACCGGACATCTGGGTTGCCGTCCAGGCCCCGACCGCGGCGCCGATCACCGTCGGCGGGATGAGACACCCCACCCGATGCCACGGGACCGCCCCACCCCGCTGGAACCTTGTCAGCGCCGCAGCGTTGGCGAGGAGGATGGCGATTCGGTTGGTCCCGTTCGCAACGCTGATGCCAACGATTTCGGTCATGATCGGAATCGTGATCGCCGAACCCCCACCTGCAAGCGTGTTTATGAAGCCTGCGGCTAGTCCACCAAATAGCAGCAAGACGGCCTGAAGAATGGTCACGGGCGGCAGCCTAACTCGCCGGTTGGGTGCCTCCGCCTACCCGACCAACCCGACCAATCGCCAACCGTGGATATCGTCGATCAGAGCTGTTCTTTCGGCGGCTTCCAACTCGGCTCGGGTGATGAAGCGCTCTGAGATCTCGCCACGATCGATCAGCTCGGCACGGAAGGAGCAGCCGACGGTTCCGCAGCTCACCGGAGGTGTCGACCATTGATCATCGATCCAGACCGCAATGTTGCCGTCGAGCGAACCGGCAATCTCCTCGTTCTGATTGGCCAAGATCACGACATCCGCATCGGGATACTGCCTGGCCAGAAGGTCAGAAATCCGCGTGTCGGTCGTGTTGTGGTAGAGGAAGACATTGTCACTGGATACAGGATGACGAGCGATGGCTCCTATCAACACGTACGGGCTGTCAGGTGTGTCGAACCAAGCGGGTGCCGAAGTGGTGTGGGTCTGCAGTGCCCCTTCGCGATCGAGGAGCACCGAGACACGTGACGCGCTCTCTGCCTCTGCTGCCTTGTCGATTGCGTCCCGAATATCTGACTCGATGACCTCGAATCCAAAATAGCGGGCCGAGGCAACTAGTCGGGCGATCTTCGACTCCCGATGACGGGCGGCCCCATCGTCGATGCGTACGTGCTCAAACAAGCGGAAGTCCTGGCGCCGATCAACGAGCACCTTGGCCTTGAGTCGGGCCTCTTCGTATGCACTGACGACATCGGACCGGTTCGTGATTGCTGTGCCCACCCCGAATTCGGCAACGCCTTCGTCTTCATCGATGACGACGGTACGTACCGCAACGTTGAACCCAGCCTGCGGCTTGCCATCGTGCTCGGGACCAATGAACCCGATGACACCGCAGTACGCACCGCGCGGAGTGTCCTCGGTACGGGTGATGAGCTCCATCGCCTCAGGCTTGGGGACCCCGGTAACCGACACAGGCGGGAACAACGCCTTGAAGATGTCGACGATTCCGATGTCCGGGCGCAACTCCGTGGAGATCTCAGCGGAGAGGTGCCAGAGCGTCTCAAAACGTTCAACCGCAAATCTCTCTTCCGTTGGCGACTCGACTGGCCCGCCGAGCTCGCCCAGCTCTGCAGCAAGCTCTCTGACCACCATCCGGCTGGCGAAGCCATCCTCCGTCTCACTGCGCAGCAAGCTGGCGAGGTGCATGTCCTCCTCAAGCCACCGCCCGCGCCGCATCGAGGCGAGGACCGGCTTGACCGTCAGCCTGTCCCCAAGACGCCGGAAGAACCCCTCGGGAGACGCACTGACCAGACGGAACCGGCCCACATCCAGACAGGCGGCATGATCGCCCCTCTGTGACATCAGCAGATCGCGGTAGAGGGCCGCTGGATCGCCGCTGAATGCCGCATGCAGCCGGAATGTGTGCTTGAGCTGGCTGATCTCTCCCGCCATGATGGCGCGACCAATCTTGGCGAGATCCTCCTTGTACTCGTGATGTGTGGAGTCCGCTGTCCACGCCGACACGTTGTAGGCGGCATTCGGAAAATGGAGCGAGTCGACGTCTTCGAGTTCGATCCGCCGTCCGAATACCTGGAAGTGGAGAAGCGGAAGCTCACGCATCGGGTCGCGGAGACCTGCCGGTCGTACCGAGAGTAGGTCGTCGAATGCGGGTGCCGCCTCGTAGGCGACGAACCCTGCAACCCAGTTCCCGTCCCGAGCAGCCTTTTCAGCCGCAGCCAATGCAGGCACGACACCATCGATGCGGTTGGCGACGATCACACCGGATGGTTCTAGTAATCCAAACGAACCCGAGCCACCGGGTGACAAATCGTCGAAGCGCACACAAGGTATGTCCACGGCTCACAACCTACCGCTGATCGACTGTGTTTGGGAAAGCCGTTGCGACCTCGCCCAGTATCAGTCAGCCAACCAACATCTGGTCGAGCTCTTCTACGGTCATGAGGACGTCACGAGCCTTCGAGCCTTCCGATGGCCCTACGACACCTTTGGTCTCCAGGATGTCCATCACGCGACCTGCTCTGGCGAAGCCGATTCGTAGTTTTCGCTGCAACATCGAGGTTGATCCAAGCTGCGACCGCACGATCAGCTCCATGGCCTGGCGCATCAGCTCTGGGTCCTCACCTTCGAACTCTTCTTCAACCGCCTCGGCAGCCTTGGCGACTTCGAAGACCTCTTCGTCGCGATACTCGGCTTGGCTTTGCTCGCGCACCCAATCGACGACGCTGTGGATTTCGTGCTCGGAAACGAAAGCACCTTGGATGCGTTCCGGTTTCGGGTCGCGGGATGTGACCACAAGCATGTCGCCCAAACCAACCAGTTTCTCAGCTCCTGCGGAATCAAGGATGACCCGGGAATCAGTCTGGCTGGCAACCGCAAAGGCAAGCCGCGAGGGGACGTTGGCCTTGATGACACCGGTAATGACGTTGACCGATGGCCGCTGGGTGGCCAGCACCAGGTGAATACCGACCGCTCGCGCCATTTGTGCGATCCGCACGATGGAGTCCTCAACTGCACGACCCGCCACCATCATCAAGTCATTCAACTCGTCAACAATGATCACGATGTAGGGGAAGCGATCGAATCGCTCTTCATCGATACCCCCGGCGTCCCACTTCTCCCGATAGCTGGTGATATCACGAACCCCGGAGTCGGCAAGCAGGTCATAGCGACGGTCCATCTCGGCGACTGCCCACTTGAGAGCGTCGGCCGCCTTCTTCGGATTGGTTATCACCCGCGTGAGGAGGTGAGGCACATCGTTGTACTGGCCCAGTTCAACCCGCTTCGGATCTACCAGGATCATGCGCACCTCTTCCGGCGTCGCCCGCATCAAGATCGATGTGACCAGTGAGTTGATGCAAGACGACTTACCGGCACCGGTGGCACCAGCAATCAGAACATGGGGCAGCTCGTCGATATGAAGTAGTCGCGGCTTCCCGCTGACGTCCTTGCCAAGGGCCACGGCAAGTGGGTTCACGGTGTGGCCTGCCGAGTCACTCCCCAAGATCTCGCCAAGGGTGACGAGATCGCGGTGCGAGTTTGGTACCTCGATGCCGATAGCGCTGCGCCCGGGAATCGGGGCAAGGATTCGGACATCAGCGGATGCCATTGCGTAGGCAATATCCGTCGCCAGACCCGTAACGCGGGAGACCTTGACCCCTGGTTCGAGTTCGACCTCGTAGCGGGTGACGGTGGGTCCGGGCACGATACGGGTGAGACGGGCGTCGACGCCGTGCTGTGTCAGCGTCTGCTGCAACTCATAGCCCGCCTGCTCCAGCGCCCGCCGGTTCTGGCCATTGGGCTGTCCGACCGCGAGCAGTTCGAGCGGCGGAAGTCGATAGCCACCGCTGGGGGCTGCCTGTGGTGCGGGGCGACTCTCTTTCTTTGGCTTTGCCTTGGGCGGACCTGTCTTCTTTGCCTTTTGGTTGGGTGGCGCCTGCTTCTGGGCGGGGGCCGGTGGTGGCAGTTCGACCGGAGGCGCAGCAGCAGGCGCCACCTCGGCGGGGGTAAAGATCTTGGAGATACCAGCCCGCAGCCTCCGGAACATCGCGACGATGCTGAGCCCGACGTCACGAATGGTTGCCTTGGTCAGGATCAAAGAAGAGAGCGCAACCACACCGATGAGGACAATGAGCGCGCCCCAGAAACCGATGAGGCGGCGGAGCGGGAAAGCAACTAGAGAACCGACCGCACCGCCGCGTTCGACAACGAGATCGACGGATGACGCAAGGGAGACGGTCCCGGTGAGTAGGTGGAACAAGGCGGTCGAACTCAAAAAGAGCACGAGCAGGCCGACAGTGATGCGGCCGTAATCGGCCCGCGGCATCGTCGAGATCATCGCAAACCCAATGGCAGCCAGTATCACCGGCACAAAAAACGCCCACAGACCGAAGAGGAAACGAAGACCGGTTTCGGTCCACTGACCGATCGGACCGGCAAGCCCAAAGAACGAGAGCATGAGCAGTACAGCTGCGATAACGAGGCCAACACCCCAGACGTCATCTGTGTGACGCCCGAGCCTTGCCCGCATCCGCTCTTTCATCCCCTTCAGCGCGACGGAGATGGAGGTGCGCTGCTGCTGCTTCTTCTTATGTGATTTCTTTGCCGTTTTCCGCCCAGATGCCCCACGGGTTTTTGTCCGTGTTGCCATGGGACAACCAGCATACATGGTCAGGGTTCTAGAACAAACAACCTAACGCGCGCCGTTGCGCGCGCTCCGCGCGATTACTGGTTCAGACAAATGCCCCTTCTGCCGATAGAAGCTGCTAGACAACAAACGGGCCCGTATCCGCGGGTTGCGAAGGGAGCCACCAGCCGTGAGTGTTCAACTCCAATCGGTGCCAGAGAATGAAGCCGGCGACGACACCCCCGCTGAGGAATCGGCGGTTTCGCAGGCAAAACATGAAGCAGCCGAGATCGTTGCCCGCGCCCGCCGCGAGGCTGAGGCTATCGTCGCGGAGGCTCGCTCCGGCTCTGTCGCTTCATCCCCACTCGCCGCGCTCGGCGACAACGCCGAAGAGATCATCGGACAGGTCAGAAAGCTGATCAAGAAGCAACGCCAGCTCCAAGCTGAGCGCATCGAAATGACCAGCGAAATCGAATCGCTGAAGTCAGAGCGGGACGAGCTGGTGCATCGCCTCACTGATGCAGTAGAAAGAATGGAAGAACTCGCAGAGGCGGCACATGACGGACCTCTGCCCCAGCCTCAAGCTGCTCCCCCACGACCAAAGCCCGTTGTCGCTCCGGCTCGCGCCCCTGAGCCACCGCGACAGGAGAAGCCAGAACCGAAGCCGCAACCCCGCCCAGAACCGGCGGTTGCCGCAGAAGACACCTCACTGGCCGCCCGACTCAAGAAGGCCGAGGCCGCTGAAGCCGCAGCAAGCGGAGGCGAGGACACCTCGCTAGCCGCCCGACTCAAGAAGGCCGAGGAAGCCGAGAAGAGCTCCGATTCCCGTGCGGCCCGTATGGCTGAGAACGAAAGGAACATCGAAGCTGCGGTCGCCGCAGAGCGTGCCAGCGCCGAAGTCGACTATGACGATGAAGATCCGATCGCCAACGACGGAAGATCGTTCTACGACCGCCACTCGGCCAACCTTCCTCGGCTCGAGGGCGACGGTGGTCGTTCCGTGTTGAGCGCAATGGGCGGGATGCGTCCCGAACTCGAGACCAAAGGCCGTAAAGGTCGGCGGCGCGCTAAAAAGGGTTCCTAGAACTACCCGGGCTCCGACCGCCTCAGGCCCGACTCATTGCAGTCCCGAGTTCGGTCTTCCCGAACTCGCAAGCTGCCGCCACTCATCAAAGATGAGTTTGCGGCAGCCTTAGACCTCGATGATCACTGGGATTACTACCGGTCTGCTGTTGAGTTGCTTCTTTACCGATCGGCTTGCCGTGTTGCGCACCCGACGCCGAACCGTGTCGAGATCGGCCGGCCACTCGAGATTGCCGATCGCACTCACCACTGCCTCGGCAACGAACTTGTGGATCGAGTCCGCATCATCACGTACCCCATGGCTATCGACATCCGGCCCGATGACTAGCTCACCGGTTCCGATATCGACACCGAGCGTGACAATGAGGACACCATCATCAGCCAGGTGGCGACGGTCCCGCAATACGTCTTCGACATCGCTGATATCGATACCATCGAGGTAGACGTAGCCGGCGGGGATTGCCGACCGCTCGACGCGCATCTCGCCATTGTCGAGGACAACGACGTCACCATCAACGCACACTTCGACCTCGGAGACACCAACCTCGCGCGCCAGCTTGGCGTTGGCATGGAGATGGCGTCGCTCGCCGTGGACCGGAACGAAGGCCTGCGGCTTGACTACATTTACGAACGTCTTGATCTCGTCCTGGGCGGCGTGCCCCGAGACGTGCACGTGAGTATTGCGGCCGTGATAGACATCGGCACCGGTACCGACCAGATTGTTGATAACCCGCGACACCTTGATCTCATTGCCGGGAATCGGCGTTGCCGAGATCACAACGGTGTCTCGAGGGTCAAGCTTGATATTGCGATGCTGCCCGGACGCCATCAGCGACAAGGCGGCAAAAGGTTCACCCTGGCTCCCAGTGCATATCACCGCGGTCTGCTCCGGTTCGAGTTCCGCAAGCGCACCGATGTCGAGTAGCTCCTCTTCCGGATACCTGAGGATGCCGAGGTTGCGCGCAATCTCGCTGTTACGAACCATCGATCTGCCCAGGAACGCAAACTTCCGTCCCTCAGCCACGACGGCATCGACTGCCTGCTGGACACGGTGAATGTGCGAGGCGAAACAAGCCAGAATCACACGACCCTCTGCACCCTGCACCAGCTCACGGATTGCGTGACCAACCGATGCCTCCGACTCAACGAAGCCTGGACGCTCTGCGTTGGTCGAATCTGCAAGCAACAACCGAACGCCTTGCCTTCCGAAGCCCGCAAATGTGGCCAGGTCGGTGGGTTGACCGTCAATCGGGGTTGGATCCAGCTTGTAGTCGCCGGAATGGACAACCATGCCTTCGGGGGTATCGAAGACAACACCTGTCGCATGCGGCACGCTGTGCGCAACCCGCACGAATGTGAACCGGAATGGCCCTTCCTCAACCCAGACGTTCGTCTCGATAGCCCGCATGTCGGGCTCGACCCCGATCTCCTCGACACGGTTGCGGGCCAGCGTGACACACAGCTCGCTTCCGTAAACGGGAACGTTCGCCTCGCGTAGGAAGTAGGCAAGAGACCCCACATGGTCCTCGTGACCGTGGGTCAGCACGACACAAGAAATGTCGTCGGGGCGATCCAGGACTGATGAGAAATCGGGCAGGACCAGATCAACGCCAAGCATGTCGTCTTCGGGGAACATGATCCCGCAGTCGAGCAGTGCGATCTTGCCGTCAATCTCGATCGCCGCACAATTGCGCCCGATCTCACCGAGACCGCCCAGAAAACCGATTCGAACGCTCATACGCTTTGGGCAACCTCGTAGGCAGCCTTCACCTGCTCGGTTGTCTCATCCGATGCAGGGACGAGCGGCAGCCGCGGCTGACCGACGCTGGCCCACAACGCACCCATGCCAGCCTTCAGGGGCATCGGACTCGGCTCCACAAAAAGCGCTCCGAAGATCGGGGATAGCGCCTCGTGAATACGATTCACCTCGTCATGGTCCTCCGCCATGACAGCGGCAACGAGCTTCTGGATCTGCGATCCGACGAAATGGGCGGCCACCGACACGACGCCAACGCCACCGGCATAGACGATGTCCTTTGTGCGACCATCATCGCCCGAATACACGGCGAAGCCCTCAGGAAGCTCCTTGATGGCCCGCTTTGTGTAGTCGTGATCGCCGACGGCATCCTTGACGGCCACGATCTTGTCGTGGTGCGCCAACTCGACGAGGGTCTCGACCTCGATCAGCCTGGAGGTGCGGCCGGGGATGTTGTAGAGCATCAGCGGAAGGTCGCTCGCCTCCGCAATGGCTGTGAAGTGTTGAGCCAGTCCTGCTTGAGGTGGCTTCGAGTAGTACGGCGTAACCGCCATGGCTGCGTGGACGCCGACTGAAGCGGCCTGCTCCGTTAGTGCGATCGACTCCGCGGTGTTGTAGGTGCCGGTACCGGCGATGACCTTCATCCGCTCACCGGCGGCTTCGACTGCCGCTTTGTAAAGCGCGATCTTCTCCGGTTTCGAGAGTGTCGGAGACTCTCCTGTGGTCCCGGTGACGACGACGCCGTCACTGCCGTTGTCGGCAAGATGACGGATCAATTTCCAAAAAACTCCGTAGTCAACGGCACCGTCCTCATCAAAGGGAGTGAGAACGGCGGTCAATACGGTACCGAATGGGGCTTGGGGGCGATTATCCATGCCCAAACGCTAGCAGTGGTGTGGCCTAGGTCTTGTTTTTGATAGCGCTGAGTGCTCGTCACGCCGCGACCGGCAGAAACTCATCCCAACGAAACTATCCTCGCGTTGATGCAACCAACCAGCCCCTACATTCAAGACGTGTCCTCTGCCGACTTCCAGCAAGCGGTCCTGCAGAAGAGCCACGAAGTCCCCGTTGTTGTTGACTTCTGGGCTGAGTGGTGCGGTCCCTGCAAGACATTGGGTCCCACACTGGAAGAGCTCACGGCAGAAGGTGGCGGTGCCTTCGTACTTGCCAAGGTCGATGTTGACAGCAATCAGGAACTCGCCGCCCAATTCAACGTGCAGGGCATCCCTACGGTTATCGGGTTCCGCAACGGAGTCCCTGTCGACCAGTTCACGGGAGCCCTGCCAGAGAACGCTATCAGCGAATGGCTCGGCAACTTGCTGCCATCAGAGATCGACATCGTGGTTGATCAAGCTCGCGATGCCGCAATCGCCGGAAATCTGGAGACAGCAGAAAGACTGTTTCGGGCCGTGCTCGAGGAACAGCCCGACCATCTTGACGCCGGCACAGGACTCGCGGCGTTGCTGATGGCATCCGACCGCCAAGATGAGGCGCTGCAACTGCTGGACAGACTTCCCGAAACCGCCGAAGTAGGACGGCTACGGTCGGCGGCTCGCCTGCGGGCATCGGGGGCCTCTGACCTGACCGAAATCACGCAACGTCTCGAGGCCGCACCCGAGGACGATCGTATCCGTATCGAGTTGGCGCTGGCCCAAGCCGGCCGCGCTGACTACGAGCCGGCGCTGGAACAGCTCATGGACGTGATCAGGTCGGGCGGCAGCTCCAAGGAAGACGCCCGCGTCGCGGTAATCGATATCTTCGACGTATTAGGAGACGGCCACCCGTTGACGACCACCTACCGGCGCCAGTTGGCCAGCGCCCTGTTCTGATGTCGGTCTAGGCGTCGGCTGGGTCGACCAGATCCATCAGCATGCGGGTGTAGCCATCGACTTTGACGCTCACCGATCCCGGCAGCCCGGGGAAGCCACCCATCTCCATGGTTATCGCCACGTTGGCGGTGACATCAGATGCGACGACGATGCCGCCGATTGGGTCAAACCAGGTGATCGTTGTGGTGCTACTAGGTGCCGACCGCATCGACATTTGATAGGAAGGCGCAATCGAGGTGTCGATTCCCATGGCTTCTAGGCCACCGAAGGACTCAGCCATCGCTACGAGGTCTTCCCAGGTGATCGTGTAGGCGTCGGTGGTTGCCTTCGAGCGAATCAGCCACGTTTGATAGCCATTGCGCTCTTCGCTTCGCATGACGGTGTGCGTGGCCTCGGTCACGATCGGCTCGCTGGTGCCAAAAGCCTGCTCTGACGTGGTTGTCCACTTGTCGCCGACCTGAATCTCGCCCTCGGGAAGCTCAGGTCCGAACATCTGGCCGCTCGAGATGGTGCCAGGGTTGGTTCCGCCAAGCATGGCGTTGACATCGATCGACATCCCGGCCAGTTCCATCGAGAGGACCTCGCCCTTTTCGTTGATCACGTAGACAACTTCGGTGAGCTGACCCTCGAGGGCAGCATCCAATTCACTTTGCGAGAGCCGGGAGAAGTCAATCGACTCTCGGCCCATCTCAACGCTTCCCGAGTCGAGCTCCATCGAGTCGATGCTCATGGTGACTTGATACGTCCCTGCCTCGTCACCCGATTCGATCCGGTATCCGGTGTCGAAGGACATCTCCATCTTGGTAACCATGCCCGAGCCGAGCGCAGGATCGAGATCCCGGAAGGCTTCCCCGAACGACATCGTCGTTTCGCTCTCCATGGTCGTGTGATAGTCGAGGTTCAGATCACCGGTCAGGCTATATGCAACCGGTCGTGCACTGACCAGGTCGCCACCGGCGGCGGGGTCGGGCCCGGCGCCACAAGCTGCTGCGAGCAGCGTCACAACTACGGCTAGCAACAACACCCTGCGACTCATCATGATCCCCTTGTCGGACTCGTAGCCGATATCTTCGGCAGATTTGGGGTCAAACCTGAGTCGATCGGTCCCGATCAGAGACCGAGCAGCGGGTCCAATCCAACCGTGACCGGTAAGGGGAGGTCACCCACCTTGCGTACGGCAAGCACTACGCCCGGCATGAAAGCCTGGCGATCGGTTGTGTCGTGGCGGATTGTCAGAGTCTCCCCCATCCCGCCAAGCATCACAGCTTGGTGAGCCACCAGACCGGGCAACCGCACCGCATGGACCGGCACTCCGTCCACATCGGCGCCGCGGGCACCATCGACGAGCTCCTTGCTTTCGACTTCACGCTTCTGAGCCGCTGCCTTGGCAATCCGTGATGCTGTCGCGGTCGCTGTTCCCGAGGGGGCGTCGGCCTTGCGATCGTGGTGCATCTCAATGACCTCGGCTGCGTCGAAGTGGGGCGCCGCGATCTCGGCAAGACGCATCATCACCACTGCACCGATGGAGAAGTTGGGGACAACGAGGCAATTGCCGGCGCCCGCCTCCCAGAACGACTCGAGTTCGGCCAGCCGCTCGTCACCAAATCCGGAAGTCCCCACGACGGCGTGTCGCTGCAACGCATGCCATCGTTTCAGGTTCTCCATCACCACGTCGGGGTTGGTGAATTCAACGACAACATCTGTGTCCATCATGACTTCAGGCGTGGCCGACACCTTGAGCCCGGCCACTTCGATGCCTTCGGCGTTGGGGTCATAGAGAGCGGCCAGCTCAAACCCGGTGGCATATGCGATGGTCTCGGCTACCAGCTTCCCCATCCGGCCCGCTGCTCCGGAAACGCCGACCCTTGTCACTGCACCAGCTCCGCAAATTCGGACTCCTCAAACGGGCCGACCAAGCCCAGGACATAAGGTCCGGCATAAACCACCCGCGCTGCTTCCACGATGTCTTGTTGGGTTAGCGCTTCGATCCGTGCGACAACGTCATCAACACTCAGGTGCTCAACACCGGTCAATTCTTGTCGACCGAGCTGAGTCATTCGACCGTTGGTGTCTTCGAGCGACAGCGCCAAGCCGCCTTTGATGTTGCCTTTGGCGCGAGCCAGCTCATCGGGGGTGATGCCGTCGGCCATCATCTTGTCGAGTTCGGTGCGCACCAGCTTCAATACCTCAAATGTCTGGCTCGGGGTCGTGCCCACATAGACGGCGGCTGCCCCCGTATCGAGGAACGGCATGCGGAATGCCTGCACCGCATAGGCCAAACCACGATCTTCGCGAATCTCGCGGAACAGCCGGGACGACATACCTCCCCCCAGCACGTGATTGGCGACGGACATCGCAAAGCGACGGTCGTCACCACGCGAGAGACCGTCAGTGCCAAAGACAATGTGAGACTGTTCGGTGTCACGCCGCCGCACTTTGACCCGAGGTCCGATCGCCGGGGTCAGCGAGGTCCGCTCGAGCGCTGGACCCTGCCACTCGCCCATGTGCTCTGTCACCAGAGCAACTAGCGAATCGTGATCGAGATCCCCGACAGCGGCCACCACGGTGGTCTTTGGTGTGTAGCGACGGTGCCAGTAGTCGTGGATCGTCTCCCGCGTCATTGTGTTGATCGAATCGCGGGTCCCCAAGATCGGTGGCGCCAGCGGATGGTCCTCCCACAAAGCGGCCACAAATTGCTCGTGTGCAACGTCCGTCGGGTCGTCTTCGTTCATGTTGATCTCTTCGAGGACCACATGACGTTCAGAGTCGATCTCAGCCTGGCGGAAGGCAGGACGCTGCAACATCTCACCAAGGACGTCAACGGCCAGCGGCAGATCTGCGCTGCGGAGGCGTGCCCAGTAGCAGGTGTATTCCTTGCTAGTGAATGCATTGTTGCGAGCGCCGACCGCATCAAAAGCCTCGGAAATAAAGCGAGCGGGAAGTCGGTCTGAGCCTTTGAACAAGAGGTGTTCCAGGAAGTGGCTGGCGCCGGCTTCGATCGGTTCTTCGTCGCGGCTACCGGCGTCAACCCAGCATCCGATGGCGACCGATCGAACCGACGGCATTTGCTGTGTAATGATCCGCAGACCATTGGGGAGTGTTGTCAGGTCATAGTGCATTGCCGGAATGATAGGGGCCTCGGGGGATGCTTCTAGTCGAAATCCCGGGGTCTCTGCCGCATCCGCTTTGTTTCCGACCGGGCTCGCTTGCTGGCGAGACGTCGTTCCTTGGAGGCGTGCGTTGGCTTGGTGGCACGCCGGCGCGGTGGCGGCGGGCGCAGTGCTTCCTCGATCATGGCGGCAAGCCGGCGCCGGGCGATCTGACGATTTCGCCATTGCGAACGAGACTCCCCGACCTGGACTGAAACGACTCCGCGGTCATCAACCTCCACCCCACCGCGGATCCTGCTGCGGGACCGTTCATCAAGGACTGGTGACATCTGGACGTTCCAGGACAACTCAACCCTGGTGGCGCTCTTGTTGGCGTGTTGACCGCCGGGACCACCGGACGGGTCGAACTTCCATTTGAGCTCCGCAGCAGGTATCAGCAGCTCGTTGTTGACACGCAGATCGTCCATAGACG
Source organism: bacterium (assembly GCA_024228555.1). Taxonomy (GTDB): domain Bacteria; phylum Actinomycetota; class Acidimicrobiia; order Spongiisociales; family UBA5794; genus JAAETI01. Next base: position 30,930 of record JAAETI010000322.1, read on the forward strand.
AGAACCTTACCCAGCCCCTTCTGATGGGCCGCCGAACCGCGCTTGACGCGTGTGAGAGAATCAACGGTCATGCGCGGCCGAGATCAGTCTGTACTAAACGAAGTCCTACCCCCCGAAGACCGGGTCATCGAGGCGGTTGTTGCGCGCTATCAACGTGTTGCCCCTGCGATCACGCGTTTCGCCAGAGCCATCGCCGGCAAAGAAGACTTGGTTGTCCGCCTCGGCTCCCAAGCCTCGGGCAGCGAAGATGAAATCGTGCTCGATCCCGGTGTCTTCCAGGCGGCGTATGCCCGCAGCGCACCGGTGACCCCTGCTGAGGTTGCCCTGACCTCGGCCCTCCACGAGGTTGTCCACCTGCTCGCCTCCGACTTCGAGGAAATGCGTCCAATCCCCCGTGCCTGGCTGGCTCACCGCGAGGACAGAGAGACGACGGAAGAACCAGAGGAAATCGAAATCGCCATCCCGGCTCAGCCACCACTGATGTTCGAAGATGACGATCCGGACAGTCTCGACGTGGACATGGTTGCAGAACGGGCTCCGTTGGCGCCTGAGGATCAACCGGTCGCTCTTCTCGACGCCATCAGCAGTGTCGGCGGCCCGGCCGCGGAAGCGCTGTTCTTCTCGCTCGAAGACGCCCGCCAGGAACGGGTTCTCCTTGATGGGTTTGGCGGAGTCCGCTCTGTTCTTTCTGATCTGTATTTGGCCTCGATGCCGCGCGGGATGGAAGAAGCGCGTCCCCTAGGCCAGTATGCGCTGGCTTGCTTCATGATGGTTGGCGGGTACATCGGCAAAGACCGCCTGCAACGCATCCTGCCCCCACATGTCGGTGCGGCCCTCGACGACGCCCAGCCTTTTGTTGACGACGTGGCCGACGCATCCGATCCGTGGACTGTCGGTGGACTCGCCCTGCAACTGCTCGAGGTAGCCCGTATCCACGGTTTGGCCCATCAGGTACAGCAAAGCGACTCGCGAACCGTCAAGACGGCAAAGAACGAGGACGACAGTTCTGCCATCAGCGACTCAGTGGATGCGGTCCGCATCGTCACTCCCCCGCTGCGCGACGCCGACTCCTACGACGAAACCAAGGCGGCCGCCCAAGCAGTGTCCGCCCAGCACGGAAAGGCCGGCGAAGCCGACCAAGCCGGCGACCCCGCCACCGAGCAACTGGTTCGCGTTTCGCAATCACCATCGATTTACCTACCGACAGGCCAGAGCGGCAAACTCGTTGTTGGCAACTTTCCCAGCCAGTTCCGCGACTTTGCCACCGAGGGTCGCGAACTCCTGGTCCACGCGGCCCGCCAGTGGGGTGTTGTGCAACGCCGTGTCGCCGGCGAGCTGTACCCGCTGTTTCTTGCCAACCAACGCCGCGGATTGCGATCCGGGTTCGACGCAGGCGACCTTTCGCCATACGCCGCACTGCTGCTCGGTGCCGGCCTCTACGAGCGCATGTTCGAGCGCCGCGATCTGCCGAGTCGGCGTAGCTACGCCGTCAGCCTGCTTGTCGACGGTTCGGCTTCGATGCTGCAGCCATTGCAGTCGGCAGGCGTTCGCAAGACACCATGGGCTCTCGCCGCAGCGTCACTGGGGGCCTGGTCGTTGGCGCTGCTGTGCGACGAGCTACAGATCGACTTCGAGGTGGCCGTATTCAACCGATCGTTCCCTGCTTCACATGACGACAGTGAGCGATCGTTTACCGAACGGCGCCACCGCGCCACTGGTGGACTGAAGCGTTCCCACAGCGGCTCGGCCGACCGCTTGACCAGAACAGTGAACCACTATCTGGTCAAGCCTTTCGATGATCGCTGGCGCCGCCACGAGGACGTTCTGGCCGGCCTGTTCTACATGGCGGCTGCTCCTCGCGAAGCGAACCAGAAGGCGCGGAGAAACCCCGACATCGCTCCGCCGGTCTCCATGTTTGACAAGGCGGCCAATGTCGACGAATTCAACGTCACCTACGCAGCCCAGCGGCTGGCCGCCCGCTACGTATCGACTCGGATCTTGGTGGTGCTCGCCGACGGCATGACCAGGGGCTCCGTACAGGCTTTGGCCGCGTCCGTAGAACAAGCCGAGAAGACGGGCACCACCGTCCTTGGCATTGGTATCGGTGATGACACCGTCAACGCCGCATACAGCAGACACCAGGTTGTCGAACGACCCGAGGAACTGACCAGGGCCATGATTGATGGCGTCCGCTCCACGTTGCTGCAAACCATCGCGGCGGCTGGTGGAGAGACTTGGTGGGTTCAATCATCATCAGAACATCTTGCGCAACAAAGGAGAGGCGCTAATGCCTAAAACGGTGACTTTTACAGACCCCACCGGAGAGGGACCTCCGATAGACCTTGCCAGCGTCGTGGTTCCCGATGATTGTCCGGATCGCGATATCCGCCTCGGGCACATCCCGACCGCAGACCCCTACTATGTCGATCTGGGCATGCTGTATCGGCTTGCCCAACTCGAGGCAGTACGCCGCGACCATTTCTCGGACACCCCGTTGCATCTGGCCCTGCGCGGTCATATGGGGACCGGGAAGGATCATGATCTCGAGCAGTTCGCCGCCATGCTGGGAATGCCCCACTACCGCATCCCTCTGACCGGCGAGGTGCGCGATATCACGTTGATCGGTTCCGTGAAGTTGCATGGCGACGGCAAGGGCGGCACCGAAAGCCGGTGGGAGGACGGTGACATCACCAGGGCCCTGCGGGGACCCGCGTTGGTCAACCTCTCCGAACTCAACGCTGCGGGTGCGGAAACTCTCTTTGCGCTACACGGTCTGCTGGATCGTCACCAGGCGCTAGAGCTGCCCACGGGCGAGATGGTTCGACTTCGCTCCGATGTGCGTGTGTTTGGCACCCTCAACCCGACCGACCTGCGGGACTACGCAGGCACGCAGACCCTCAACAAGGCTTTCGCCGACCGGTGGATAATCTGGGAGAAGGACTTCCCAGATGAACTCGAGCTGATGAGCATGTTGGAACGACGTCACCCCGATCTGAAGCAGGCATTTGCCGAGCCGATCTCGAAGCTTGCGGTTGAAGTAAACGCATCGTTCAGCTCGACCGATTCCCACACCAGGGTGGAGACACCGATGAGTCTGCGTACCGTTCTGGACCGCCTCCCCGCCGGTCTCCGCGTCTACGCAGCGGCCAACGATCCGCTGCGCAGGGCGTGGGAGGAGTTTGTGCTCCCCCACGTCGACAAGTTCGACCGTGACCACTACGACACAGTTTGGTCTGCCGTTGCCCGCCGCGGCCCCGGCGAGACCCCATACAAGAAAGGCTGAACGATGCCATCATTTGATGTTGTCTCTCAGGTAGACATGCAAGAGGTCCGCAACGCCGTTGATCAGGCATACCGCGAACTTGCCAATCGCTATGACTTCAAGGGCACCGACACCAAGATCAATCTCTCCGACGAGGGCATCTCCCTCGAGTCGTCCGCGGAAGGACGGCTCGAAGCCGCTATCGACGTGCTCAAGGGGCGTCTGGTGAAGCGCAACGTCTCTTTGAAGTCAATCTCGGGCGGTGAGATCAAACCATCGTCCGGGGGTCGATCGCAGACTCTCTTCACGTTGAGTCAGGGCATCCCCCAAGATGCCGCGAAGGAACTGTCGAAGGTCGTCAGGGATGCCAAGCTCAAGGTCCAGGTGCAGATCCAGGGTGATCAGCTACGGGTCCAGGGCAAGAAACGCGACGATCTTCAAACGACGATCCAGATGTTGAAGGACCTCGACTACCGGTTGCCGTTGCAGTACGTCAACTTCAGAGACTGATCGGCTTCTTGGAGAAGGCGACCTTGCGCATCGGGACGAAACCCTCGCCGCTGTAGAGGCGACCGGAGCCCGCGTAGTGGAAACGACAGAGCGCGTCAGTGGAAACGACACGGTTTGTCAATCGATTTCGCTGCTTGCCGCTGCTCCCAGTCCACCTGACAACAAGAACAGAACCAAGTCCAACGCCTGTCCAAGTGCCGTTTGCAGGCACGTTTGGGGGTGTGCGTTCTCGTCCGATGTCTGGTGATCGGTACGGCTAGGGCCTACGAGTGCAGGTCGGTAGCATTCAGTCGTGGACCTTCCTTTTGAGACTCGCCCGGCAACGCCAGATGATCTTGACCTTATCTGGGGGATTCAGAACAAAGCGATCGGACCTCACGCCCGACGGGAGTTGGGCGTCACTGCGAAAGAGCATCAGAGCCACTTCTATGAGCACTTCAACCTAGATGGGTACGTCCTGATGCTCGACAACGGCGTAGAGGTTGGAATGCTGAAGTGGGTGGTTCGTGAGAGTGACGTATACCTGGAGAACGGAGTCCTTCTCCCCGACTACCAGGGCCGAGGAATTGGGTCTGCGGTCATTCGCCTTCTACTTGAGGAGGCCGCGAGCCGAGGGCTACCCGCACGACTTCAGGTGTTCAAATCGAATCCTGCCCACAAGTTGTACGAGCGTTTCGGATTCGTAGTGGAATCCGAAACCGATCATCACCTATTGATGGTCGCTCGTCCATAACCCTCGATTACCCCCATATCCCGAAATCGTTTGACACTATTGCCCCCATACTTGCCGATCCAGCGCACTCTTCGAAGTGCTCGTTCTCCCTCCCGATCTAGTGTTCTGTGCGGTACGCCGACCGTCTTTGGGCGAGCTACCGACCGGACGACCTCTAGAGTTCGACTCGGCGGCAACTGCCGTCGGAGACCCTCGGGTGCCATCAGCACGTCATGCCTGAGCGAGCTGTGCGTCGCCGGGATCGGACTCAGGGCGCTGCTCAACGGCGGATGCAGGTCTCAAGATCTCGGTGAGATGACCCTGGACGTCCGCCAGCAGATTGCTCCTGGAAGGTATTTCAATCGTTGGGTGCTCCGTGCTCCGCCCGCCGCTGGCCCACGAGTGGCAATCAGCTCTGGCGAACTGTCCAAGCTGCGCATTGCCGGCACCGGCTACCAACGCTAGACGGACGTTGCGGCCCAATCACCACCACCACGAGTAGCAGCCAACCCAAGCGAACAAGTGCCGCTATGCGTGGGTTGGCTGGACGGGCGATATTGCGCCGTATTCGGCG
>JAAETI010000323.1 GCA_024228555.1 bacterium
CTTACGAAGCTGATACACCATCTGCACCGCCCGAGCCTTGAACTCGACCGAATACCGGCGCCTTGTCCCATCACCCTGATAATTCATAACTCCATACTCGCTTCCAAGCTCAGGAGTCTCCACTATTCCCAGGGCGATTCACGCAGAAGAACACTTCGATGCCGGTGTCGAGACTGAACTTGGCGTGATCGGCGAGTTCTTTGCCTTGGTCCCAGGTCAACGATTTCAATAGTTCTTGGGGGAGCCGTTGCACCTCGGTAGCGAGCCGTTGTGCAACATGGGCTGCGGTTTTGTTATCGATTTGGATCAGCATCCCGTATCTGGTTGCCCGTTCCACCAAGGTAGCCACGGCAGACCTTCCACCCTTGCCGATGATGAGGTCACCTTCCCAGTGCCCGGGAACAGCCCGATCGGCCGCTTCGGCGGGACGCTGTGAGATGTTGACCATGTCTTTGATCACGCCCCTGCCCTGGGTCTTAGCGCGGCCTTGTATCTGGCGTTTGTCTCGCCCGGTCCGTAAACACGCAGCGAGCTGTTTACGCAGCGTGCCTCTGCCCTGGACATAGATCGCTTGATAGATCGATTCGTGCGACACCCACCAGGATGCATCATCAGGATGCTATTTGCGAAGCCGATCCGCTATTTGCTCCGGAGACCACCACGCCCGCAACTCTTGTTGGACCTGTGCCCACAACCAGGGACGGGTCTCCCACCACCTCAGACGACACCGCCGAGCCCGCACCGCAGCATCCTGATGCGCCCGAAACGCCCGATACCGCTCCCGGCCCCCATTGTTACGAATCTCACGCCACACAGTGGAACGATGCCGACCCAACCGGCCAGCAATCTGGGTATCGGACTCGCCCCGATCAATACCGACCCGGATCTCCTCCCGCTCCGCAACACTCAAAGCATCACCACGTGGCTTACGACTAGAAACAGACATCCGACCATGGTCGCTGATCAAATAGTCAACGGTGCGAGTTGACACCCCCGCCAACGCCGCTGCCTCCTTGATCGTCGCACCCTCACCTATGGCCAACAACGCCTCACGCGCCACAAGCCAAGAAGTCTTCGGACGGGCCACAATCCCACCTCCCGGGATCACACCCGTCGCGCTCACCACCTGAACCCACCGCGGCCAGCTACGCAAGAACAAGAAGAGGCAAGAAGGAAGGGGGCGGCTGATGGGCCGCCCCCTTCGATAGGTGGATTTCCTATTCCCTACTACTGGAGGAGCGAGAGGACGCTTGATGGGACCTGATTGGCCTGGGCAAGCATTGCGGTGCCTGCTTGGACCATGATCTGATGACGTGTAAACGACACCATCTCTTCAGCCATGTCAGTGTCACGAACCCGAGACTCAGAAGCAGTC
>JAAETI010000324.1 GCA_024228555.1 bacterium
ACTCTCGCGAAGTGGATGAGACAACAAAACGAAGTCTGGTGCTCTCCGGTGACAACGCAGACCTGATGGAGCTGCGAATGGAGCAGTCAGGCGTCGACGTTCGCAAAGAGGTCTACCGGCGTTTCCGCGGACGCGCCGCTGCCACTCTTTGACGCCGTCCAAGCACTTGTAGTGCTGTTTCTTTGGTTCTGATGGCTGTCCCACCCCCTGAGTAGGCTTTCGATCCAAGAGATCGAAAGCCTAAATACAGCAGCAGAGTCGGAGGAAACAAGGTGGGACCAGCACTGGTCACAGAACAAGAACTCGTAGCCAAACGCTCTGACGCCAGCGAGTTGATCGAGGTTGGGCGCGGGATCAGCCAAGCTCACTTCAACCTCGTCATCGGCTGTGCCCACTTCGCTGAGGGGCCCGTCTGGATCGCTGATGGTGAGCCGACAGCCGCGCACTGGCTGGCTCCACGCTTCGACGTGTGTCGGGCCACGGTGCGTGATTGGATTCGTATTGGGCGCGCTCTACGCGGCCTTGACGCAACCGCTGTTGCGTTTCGCGAAGGTGTCATCTCCTACAGCAAGGCCCGGGTCCTGGTATCGATCGCCACTCCGGCCAACGAGGACGAGCTACTGGAGATCGCGAAATCGACAGCGGCCTCCGACATCGCCCGCGAACTCGCCAAATGGTCCACCAACAACGAGAACGAAACCGTCATCGACAACCGTCAACACAAGACAAGAGGGCTGAGGTCGCGCAACGAACCCGACGGCACCGTGGCCACCAGCCTGCGTCTCCCGCCCTTGAAACACGCCGTCGTGGACCGTGCCATCCACGCACAGATAATGCGCCGGACCATGCGCCGCGAACCCGACGGCCGCTGGCCATCGGTGGCCCAACAGTCAGCCGATGCCCTCATCGAACTCATCACCGAACACGCCGACCACCGCTTCGAAGTCCTCATCCATCTAGACGAAACGGGCTGCTACTTCCCAGATGGCACACCACTCACCCAATCAGTGGTCGCCAGCCTGTTCCCCAACGCGGCAATACGGGCAATCGTCCACGACCTCAACAACAAGCCAGTCAATGCCAGCAGAGCCAGGCGATTCCCAACCATTCGACAACAGCGGGTCGAACGAGCCAACCAACCCCATTGCGTCCGGTGCGGACGAACAGACCTACTCATCACCCACCACAGCGCGCAATACCAACAGACCAGACACACCGACACCACTGAACTCGATACCTACTGCGCCCCCTGCCACCGAGCACACCACAACCAGTAGCAGCCCACGCCGACCTCCGCCGCAGCCCAGCCTGCGAATCCTGACCTGTCGACGCGTCATCAGGGCGTCAACAGCACCACCGCCCAGACGTACCATTGAATCGCATGCCGCAGACGCTCTTCGCCATCGTGAGCCAGACAGAACTCGACGCTGTCAAGGCGATGGATTGGTCAGCGATGCGTGCACCTCCGAGCGGCGGGTCGCTCAGTCTGTGGACAGATCGTGACCGTGCACTTGCCGCCGGGCCACAACCGAACGTTGATCAGAACTCTGCCCACTACGTTGTCGAGATGCTGGCTCGGCACGGCGGCGATCAGGAGCTCGACTGGCCACCTGAACGACACCGAGCTGAGCTTCGGGCAGACCAGGTTCCCGCTCTCAACGACTGGCTGGGCTGGGGTGGGATCTCTGTGGCTGGTGCCTTCAGCCCGCTATCACAGGGTGGGGAACCCGCGTTCACCATGGCCGACTACGACCACGCAGGGCTCTGGGATCAGGTCTACAACAGGTTCGAGTTCAGACCGTCCCTCGGTTCGGACGAGCTGCCGTGGAGCGTCGATGTCTCGAGCGTCACGTTCTCGATCGAGTGGCCGGGTGATGAGCGAGCCCTCGACGCCTCCGGTCTCGACGCAATGCGGCGTGTCGTGACCGCTGGCGACAGCTTCGTTTCGCTCGATTGGCAGCACCCGACCTACATCGTCTGGCCCCACGCTCTCGGCGGTGTGTCCGAACCGATTCCCACACCAATACTCCCCGACGGGGACTACTACTTTCACGTAGCCGCCGACCTGGCGTTTGGCATCTTCGGGCACCCTTGGCAACAGATTCTGACAGTCTTCGGGGGCCGGCTGATCGAAGCATTTGAGCCACCGTCGTTCCTGAAGCCGGTTTCCTCGACAACCGAGTTGAGAGGTAGCAGCCTCAATGCGACATCGAATCAGGAACTGTGGCTGAGCCTGCCGTTCCCGGGTGGATCAGATGATGACGAAATCGGCAAGCTGCACTCCGACCTTGCGATGCTGGACACCTTCGTCGCCGACGCGGTTCTGGCGAAGAAGCTGCTCGAGGTACACGTGCTCGTTGGGCTCCGGCGCGAGGTTGGTGAGTTCCTGGAATCCGCCGAGAATGTGGCCACGAGCACCCCTGAGGTCAACGAATACCTGGAGTACGCGCACATGCTGGCACGGGTGTTGGACGATGACCTGTCGAGGAGGCATTCAGCATGAGTGATGCTCTCCTCGACGAACTCACCGCAGTTCGCCTACTGGGGATTGAGAGGCCATGAGCCAGACCGCAAAGTACTGGCTCTGGACCTGCACGATGGAGTGCCGGGACGGGGGAGGTCGTGATTGGCGAAGCTATGACGACGGCGGAGGCGATAACGAAGCACGCTGCCGAAACGCTGGGAGCCGTGGCCAAAGACCTGGCGTCGGGTGAAGATGTCGACCTTCAGAAGATCCTGGACAGGCTCGCACCACAATGGCCCGAGCGGCGCCGATGAGCCCACCAAGAGCGGCAATGTGCCCCGCTGTGAGGTTTCCGGTGTGGCCCCGCGTTGCCGTAGCTATTGGCGCCTGTTTCGGGATGCTCGCGATCGGCTGTTCGAGCCCGGAACCGTCGGCCCCGTCCGAGGACACCCTGCGACCGGCCGATGTGTTGGAAGAGATGCACTTCGTCCTGGAGCGCAATGGTGTTCTTGAGGCGTGCCCGTACTCGGCGGGAGTAGTTGTATACGAGACGTGCCCTCCCGGCTGTGGGGCCAACAATGTGGGTATCGTGCGCCTCTCGGGACTATCGGCTGACGACCTCTCGCAGGGGTTCCTTGAGTGTGAGCCCGACCAACCGCCGATCTATGGCGGGATGAAGCTGTGGGGCCATTGGCTAGACGTGGACGTGTTCGAGGTCTCACGTGTCGACTCTCTCGTGGTCGGGCGCTCCTCGAACGGTACCGAGATCTGGGGTTCCCCTTGATCAGTTCGCCGGCGCCGGGCGCCTTGGGCGACCGCCTCGTCTCTTCAACGATGAAGTGATCAACACCGATGAACGGTGGACTTGGCGGCCCGAGCGAGCCCGCCTCGCCACCGCCTTGCAACGAATCGCCCGACATGACCGCCGATCTCGAAGTGGCTGTCGCAGACTGGATCGAAGACCGTCGAGAGCAGTGGGTTGCCCCGTTCTCGGTGCCAGTCGGTTTTGGAGTGGGTGGCTGTGTGCGTCGAACTAGAAGTGGCCATCCCAGATGTGTTCGTTCAGCTCGTCCCACGATCGGCGAAGCTCGGTCACAATCGATCCGCCGAGTGTGACGACGCTTTCATGGGAGGCGAAGATGAGCCAGCTCAGATCTGCGGAGAAGAACATGCCTTCGCAAGGCACGTATTCGAACCGGACGGTGCCGACGTCGCGCTCGAAGCTGGGCGTCCACTCACGTAGTTCGTAGA
>JAAETI010000325.1 GCA_024228555.1 bacterium
CCATGAACTCGGCGTGGTCGTCGCTCCCCCGGGTGCAGGCAAGACAGTCATCGCGTGTGCTGCTATCGCTCACCACCAGCGGCCCACGCTTGTGCTGGTCGATCGACGGCCCCTTCTCGAGCAGTGGCAGGACCGTCTCCAGGAATATCTTGGCCTGAAAGAGGACCAGATCGGGCTGATCGGCGGAGGGAAGAAGCGACCCACAGGGATCGTCGACGTGGCCATGATCCAGACTGTCGCTCGCATGGATCGACCGCGCGAACTGTTCGACCAGTATGGGCTGGTCGTCGTCGATGAATGCCACCATCTTCCGGCGGTGTCGTTCGAGGCCTGCGTTCGAGAGGCCTCGACCCGCCGTTGGCTGGGTCTGACCGCTACCCCGTACAGGCGGGACGGCCTTGAGGGGATCATCACCCTCTATTGCGGTCCGACGCGCCACGAGATCAAGCCTGGCGAGATGGCCGACGCGGAGCTGATCCATCGTGAGGTGATCGTCCGCCCGACGAGTTTCGCCCTCGCTGAGGATGAGCTGGCCATACAGGCCATTTTCTCAGCACTGGTCGAAGACACACAGCGGACCAACCTGATCTGTGATGATGTCGCAACGGCAGTCTCGGTCGGACGGAACTGCCTGGTCCTTACCCAGCGAACCAGCCACATTGAGTCGATCACTCAGCGTTTGGCCGACCTCGGGTGCATCCCTCACGTTCTGCGTGGAGGACTTGGGAAGAAGGCCCGAAACACCGTCATTGATCAGATCAGCAGTGCCAGGTCCGGTGATGGGATGGTGGTGGTTGCTACCGGCTCCTACCTGGGGGAGGGGTTCGATTGGCCGACACTTGAGACGCTGTTCCTCGCCTTTCCGATCGCGTTCAAGGGAAGGGTGGTGCAATACGTAGGCCGTTTGCTCCGGACGCATGCTGACAAGCACCACGTCGAGCTCTACGACTACCTCGACGAGGGCGTGCCTGTCCTGGCTCGCATGCACGCCAAACGGCTCCCCGTGTACCGGACGCTCGGATTCGACAAGCCCACCATCCGCCGTACCGACAGTCCCGACGATCCGTTCTGACGCCGGCAATATCCTCCAGGATCTGCCTGGCCTCCTGATATCATCTCTGATATCGTGTGGTCGGTAGAGTTGGAATCAGAGGTAGAGGATTAGCTCGACGACCTGTCACCAACCGAGTTCGCAACAGTGCTCGCTCACATCGATCGGTTGGCCGAGCGGGGCAACCATCTCCGGATGCCGGCCTCTCGGTCGTTGGGTCAGGGCTTGTTCGAGGTTCGCTTCGACTTGAGTCGTTCGGCTTGGCGGATCACGTACTTTTTCGCAGCCGATCGGCGGATCGTGTTGCTGACTGTGTTTCGCAAGCAACGGCAGAACGAGCGAACCGAGGTGCGGCGAGCTCGAGAGGCAAAGGATCGCTGTGTCGCTGAGGGGCACACAGCCGAGGAGGACGACTAATGGCACGGACAACTCTTGACGAACTGAAGAACCGCCGGTTGGCGGCAATGTCTGACGCCGAGCGGGCAGAGTTTGACGAGGCTTATGATGTCGCTCGTCTCGCTCTCGATGTTGGGGAGCAGGTCCGCGACGCCCGGGAAGAGGCGGGGTTGAGCCAGCGTGAGCTCGCAGCGAAGATGGGCACGAGCCAGGCGGCAATTGCTCGACTCGAGTCGGGTGGAGTTGGCGCCACCCTCACCACCCTGCATCGTGTTGCCACTGCGCTTGGGCGTCGGATCACCGTAGAGCTGTCAGCAGCGAGCTGACATATTCGAAGCAGAGCTCAGTATCTCTGGTAGCCCAACTGGTAGCCCCAGCGCCCGGACTCCAGCAGCCGTGAGCGAGCCTCGACGGATTCCTCGGCACGAGTCCCCGCAGGTCAGCGCACGTCGACGGCCCCTGGCGGACAGTTCGCGCGTTGCCTCACACGCGAGAGGTAGCGGCAGCCCTTCGGGTTGCTGGTTCAAGTCTTGTACGGTCCACGTTTTCCCTGTTCTGAGCGCTAGTGGCCGAGATTGTGTTGGTGGCGTGAGTGCTGGCAGGCCCAACTGGCAGCACGTACGCGATGAGCGCAATGCGTAATCGCCGCTACCGGATTTTGGTTGCGAGCACGGTCCACTGGTGTTCGTGGTCGCTTGCTGCCAGCTGATTACCCGCCATGCCATGCCGAGCAATCAGCCAAGAGCCTCGCACAAGGCCTACCAAGAAGGTAGGGGATATGTGGCTGGTGGTAGGAGGCCACGTGAGAGCAC
>JAAETI010000326.1 GCA_024228555.1 bacterium
CTGACGCCGCGATGCGACCTACACCTGAAGGCTGGCCTCGAGCAAACCTGAATCGTGTTCGTTGCGCTACACGATTGTCCACCCGAGATCAACGATTCCCGGACGAGAACGAGCATTTCCGAGAGTGCTCGGAGACGGCACGTCCGCGAGCGGGCCGTCGAACACTCACCGTGACAATCGCTTCTATCGATGCCTTGTCGTGGACTGGCTACGTTCTCCTGGATGTGCCGCTGATATCGGGAAGGCAGCTCGGCAGACTGCGCAGTCGATGAGTCCTGCTCTTCGAGATCGTGATACTGCATGCAAGTCAGTTGGGTGCCCTGAAGTCGTTATGGCTATGCCACGGTGCGGTGCTTCGATCCGTCTTTGCTGAGGAGACATGGCTGCATTACTACAGTGGATGACTAGGGGATGATTGATGGGTGGCAAAGGCGCGACGGTGGTCTTGGTGGCGGTTGTGTTTTCGGCGAGCTGGACGGGTGAGACCAATCGTCGATCGGGGAGGTGGTCATGCGAAGTCGCTGGCGGCTAGCTGTGCTCCGCGGGGAGGTTGTCCTTGAGGGTGCTGATGGGGGTGGCCCATTTGAGTGATCCGTGGGATCGGTGGTGATTGTAGAAGTGGATGAATCCGTCGTAGGCGTGGTGGCGTTCGGTTTCTGAGGTCCACGGTTGGA
>JAAETI010000327.1 GCA_024228555.1 bacterium
CCGGCGTCCTAGAGCGGTATGAGTGATCGGAAACGAGACCTCGCAGAGTCGCCCGTCCAGGACCGCCAGCCACGGGCTCCAACGAATGGTTGTCGATCATGTACAGGGAGTTCCGCGATCTTCCTAGGGCCTTCTTCGTTTGGTGTGACGACCGCTGACTCTTCGCCTCCTCAACGTTCAATCACACCCTGGATGCCTCGGCCGGGGTAGGGCAAAAGCATCTTGCACCGGGTCTGGCCGCGGTCGACGAGGCTCCCGCACGCCACCTGGTGTCCCTGGCCGTCGAACAGTATCGATCACGCAGCTGCGCAAGTAGCGGCTATCCACAAACGGGTGCGGCACGTACCGACGGGTATCGACAGCAAAGAGTCGCTGAACCTGATCAAGCAGAACACGTAGCAGCTCGACCCTCGGCTCGGGACCGTCGGGTCCCATCTCGAATCCGACTTCGACGTACACCACACGACCTGAGAACGCATGGGCTGCGGCCTTGGCCACATCCTGGTCGTCGTCGAGGACGATGTACTCCACGTCTCCGACGCTACTCGGTTGGGCCTGGTTCGGCCGTCGTTCCCGGGCATCGCAGGCGTACTGTCGCGCGTGGCCGCGACCCGGGCTATCCCTGCCGGCTACGAGCGCCGATCACTTCCCCCAGACTCCGCCCCGCATGATGACTCGACCCTCGATCTCTGCCACGCTGTTCCAGGAGAGCACAACTCTTGGCGTAAGGACTAGCAGGGACCAGTCGCCGGGCTGATCGTTCGGATTCCATCCAACTCGATCCACGTACGTCTTGAGCAAGTCCGGGCTCACGGCCGAGACGTCGACGACTTCAGCGTCTGCATCAATGATCACAACGTCAGCCGTGCTCTCCAGAGCGGCCCTGGCCCGCCCAGAGGCAAGAGCGTTTCGTACGCTTGGAGAGTGGGTCGGGGTAGCGACGAGGATGCTGGCGCCATCCCAGGCGAGCGAGACCGGGATCAAGTGCGGGAGGCCCTGGTCGTTGCCCGTTGCGATCCAAACGGACTCCTCCTGGTCGAGACGCTGGAGGGCGTCGGCTTGGCGTTCGCTCCTGGTA
>JAAETI010000328.1 GCA_024228555.1 bacterium
CAACTTGACCCCGACACGGCGTGGTCGTTCACCCGGTTGGACATGCTGCCAGCGTTGGGAGCCATGGCGGCCCGATGGCCGGACCTCCCCGAGGTCCAAGGTGCGCCAGGGCGCCGATATACCGCCGACGGGCTAACCGTTGCCGGATGGCTCCCAGTGGGAGCTGCTACTGGCCGGACGCTGTTCTGGCTGCGGCTGCGTTGGTGCGGATGTGATCGGGGTTGATGAGACCCCGCCACCATTCGTTCCCGGTGGGCTGCTCGCCGCTGGCGACGGATTGTCGGAAGTCGAAGCAGGTCAGGTACAGCGGCTGGAGATACATCACTGCTTGCAACCGGTCCAGTTCCTCTTCGGTCAGCTCGATGTGTCAACGGTAGGCGTTGACTGCTGCCTCGACGCCGGCACCGTCCCCCCGACTCGGCCGTCGTTCCCGGGCATCGCAGGCGTGCTGTCGCGCGTGGCCGCGACCCGGGCCATCCCGGCCGGCTACGAGCGCTGATCACTTCCCCCAGATTCCGCCCCGCATGATGACTCGACCCTCGATCTCTGCCACGCTGTTCCAGGAGAGCACAACTCTTGGTGTAAGGACTAGCAGGGACCAGTCGCCGGGCTGATCGTTCGGATTCCATCCAACTCGATCCACGTACATCTTGAGCAGGTCCGGGCTCACGGTCGAGACGTCGACGACTTCAGCGTCTGCATCAATGATCACAACGTCAGCCGTGCTCTCCAGAGCGGCCCTGGCCCGCCCAGTGACAAGGGCGTTTCGTACGGACGGAGAGTGGGTCGGGGTGGCGACGAGGATGCTGGCGCCATCCCAGGCGAGCGAGACCGGGATCAAGTGCGGGAGGCCCTGGTCGTTGCCCGTTGCGATCCAAACGGACTCCTCCTGGTCGAGACGCTGGAGGGCGTCGGCTTGGCGTTCGCTCCTGGTA
>JAAETI010000329.1 GCA_024228555.1 bacterium
AGTGAAGACGACCGCATTGTCGCTAACTCCGGCGCAAGTCGCCAGGTGCTCGGCCAGTTGATCCCGGAGGAAGCCAGGGATCACCACCGTTCGGCACCCAACGTTGTTCCCAGATAACGGATGAATAGCGCCGAGTGCCGGTTATCTCTCGCTGGTGGGCGCTCGATAATGCTCGGAGTGGTGGGTGTTATGGGTGGCTCGGTCCTGGGGATCTGAAGTCAACGGGGATCGGGTTGATGCTTAAGTGTGGCCTGGGTTTCGCTGGCAATAGGAACGGCCTCAGTGTCACTATGCTGATCAACTCGATGCCGGGGCATGAGCGAGCGTTGGACAGAACAGGAATGAGCCGTATAGAAACAACCTGGTCGGTGCGGCCGCCATCAGCTGGGTAACCGCCGCGTAGCGCCACCATCAAAAGAACTAGGAAATGGACAATTCGCCTCAGTTTCCCGGGTAGACCTGCGTGGCCACAGCACTCAAAGCGAGATAACCAATTGATACCCTGAATCCGACGGCCGAGCACCGGAGGTGTCCTCTGCGATGATTTCTCAGGATAACCACTGATTGTGGCTGTGATCCAACTGGATCACAGCCACGTCGTAGCGCCTGGCAGCGACTAGATCTCTAGAGCTGTCTGGCGCTTACCTATTGCGTTATGGGGCATGCCGCCCAGTGCGAGCCGCTCCGGACGCAATTGAAGTCAAATCCAAGCTTCGACTTCACATAGTAGGCGGGGACAAAGTAAACGATGTCTGATTGGTTGCTTTCGGCCAGGATCCCGTGAGCGATCGTCGCGTATTTCAGGCCGGCTCCCGAGTCGCCGCTGATCGCTAGCATGCCAGCACCGACACGATTCTCAACGAAGTCGCCGCCTGGCAGGACACCTGTGAAGGGCCAGTCGATCACTAGACCACATCTGTATGTGTTGGACTTGCCAAGACTGGCACACACTGTCTGACCGGGCATGTGTCCGTAAAGGGACAGACGCTTCTGGATTGTTGTCCCGCAATCGGTGTATTGGTGGTAGCAGTTCGTGTCGGCATACGAACTCATGATGCGTGCCGCGTCGTATCTTGCAGTGTGACTTGCAACCGTGAATCGATTATCTCCTCGCCAAACCCCGGTCGCAGCCTCACCGTCTTGCTGCCAGTCCGTATACCCGGTCCAATAATCCTGGCTCCCCGCCTTGGCGACGCAATGCCCCGCCGTTACGAGGTAGTTGTAGCTGCTGGTGTGGCCAGTGAACCCCCATGTGCAACGCAGGTCAAACGCGGGGTGTCGCGTGAGATCCCATACGCGAATCTCAAGGCCAGATTGGAGATTGGATGTTGTGTGGGTGTACCCCGGGCCAGCTACCTCGGCAAAGTCCCCCGCACCGGGGCTCACATCCTCGAAGCGCACTGCATCGGATGGCACGCCATCGATCTTGAACGCCTCGTTTGAGCGAACCAGCACGGCATTCGTCGCAAGATCGATCGTCGCTGCTTCTCCGACGATCCCGCGTTCAGCGAGCACCGCCCCCACGCGGGCGTGGAAATCCCAGAGTTCGTCAAATGAGAACGCGACCTCGCTGACCACGAGATCGGCTTCTCCGCGTGGGACTATGTCGAGCAATGCGGCGACGTTGGCCGCAGCCAGGTCCGTAACGTACAGCCTCAGGACCCCTCCAGCGGAATGGTCCTGCCAGATGCCTCCATACTGGCTCCCGAATCGCGGTTCCTCCTCTGATACCAGAGCTCGTCCAGACAACGCCGTCCGAATATCGCCCGCCCGAGACGCGAGTTCAGCGCGGCGCTCGAACTCGCTCCACTCATCATCAGTGAGGATGAGCCCCAACTCCTCGACCGAGCGATTGGTCTTCCCGTCGGGTCTATGAGTCAGCGTAGAGGCCACATGGGTCGGGTCCTCGCTCAGGAAGTCGTACTGTTTGCGGAAGTCATACTGATAGGCTGCCTGAGTGTCGAAGTCGATATGCTCGAGGTCCCAACTGCTACGGGCCTCGCCTAGCAGATCAGACGTTCCTGCTGGCCCTTGAGTCTGCACTGCTGCAGCACTATCGGGTTCGTGAGCGACGGCAGCGACCACCGATCCGAACACGAACACCGCTACCCAGAATCCAACGACACTTCTCCTGGAAAGCCGAAACATAACCATCGCTCCCTTCAGTGGCCCGCACAAGCCAGCTGCTCCACAACGCCAACGACCTACCATGAATTGCTAGGGCCGTTCGGCCCATACCGACACAACCAACGGTCCAGCAGTGTCGTCGACGGAGGTGAGCAGCTGGCTACCCTGGTCTACCCGAGAGCGATCACAACACAGACCGCAAGCTATGAAGGAAGGCCTCCGATTGCGTTCAGTCGATGACAAGCGGCCCGTCTGGCTACTGCTCATACCGGCCATCGTTGTTGTGGCTACCGCACTTTTTTCGGTCAACCAAGGCCAAGACCGCACGATCCAGACGGATCCGCCGGCACCGCGGTTCGTATCAACGGAAGGGCGCGTTGAGTGGACCGGTGCGGTGTGTCTCAATCTTGATCGATGGACTGGCACGACGTGGGAAGGCATCGGGTCGGCGGAACTCAGGGACGCCAAGAGGGGCGTGTGGGGTCGGCGTTCGTACGGCGTGACGTTCTGCGACATGGCCAGCGCTGACGACGACGTTGTCCTACTCCCATCCGGGGCTGCCCCGGGCCTCTACAGGCTTTGCAGCTTCAACGGGGGCGATTGTGTCGACTTCGAGTACGAGCCCGGCGGGTAAGCCGGAGCCATGCGATCCAGTTCGCTTGGCGTGATTCGGATTCTGCGAAGATCGCAGTCTGGCCCTCACCGGTATCGATCAGAACGCGATCCGGATCGACGTCACCCTCCGCAAGCCCGTGGCCTCCGAGCCACGCCAGATACTCGTCCATCGAGTTGGGCAGCGGTGCCCAGTCAATGACGACCACATACTCAGCAGGGGTGTGGTCGGTACGCGACCCAAGCGCGGACCTCGCCGCAACCCACACGCTCTCGAAGTGCTCCATCGAGATCCACGCCAACGGTGCTTCCCGCTCCCAATCCTGGAGCGGTGTCTCAGCTGTGAATCCATACTCGTCTCGGTAGGCAAGACGATCACCTCTGGAGCCCGCAGCAGCCAACTCCGTCAGCGACGCAGCGGCGATGTACCTCTGGCTTGCCTCGACCACCTCGACCTGACGTGTCGCCGTGCCAGCGTCATCGACCTCGAAGCAAAACGTGGTGTCCTCTTCGTCCCAATAGGCTTCGGCGAACCTCACACACTGATTGTGCCACGGATCGGCTTCCCGCGGTGATGTCAGCCCCATCGAAGTGGCCCAGCTCGCTCCGCCCGGTCACGTCCTCACACCCTCAGCACCCCTGTTCAAACCTTCCCGCCGATCGGATTCACGGTTGAGGTCGCCGCCTAGCGGAACCGCGGGCAGGAGCTTTCAACCAGTCGGCCGCTGTGCCACACTGCTGGGACGGTGGCTTGGATTACAGATGCGACAAAAGAGATAGTCGATACGGGGGTTGCCCCTGTACTGAAAGCAAACAACTATCGCCGCAAGCGCCGTCATTGGATACTCCAACTTGAGGATGTCACTCGGACGCTCAACGTCCAGTCCAGTACTTCCAACTGGCTAGACCCAGGCCGCTTCACCATAAACCTTGGGCTTGCGCACCATGCTCTGGTTGGGCGACCTGAGGGGTTTGTAACGTATGGCGACATCTCCATGATTTCGATCCGAATAGGGAATGTGATGCCGGTGCCGCGGGACTATTGGTGGGAGCTTTCCGAAGACGACGATTTCGGTGCGGTGGCGGCAGAAGTTGAGGAAGCTTTGAGCCGATACGCTTTGCCGTGGCTTGATCGCTGTAGTGATCCGATGGAGATAGTCGATGACTTCTTTGAGCGCGATCTCAGTGCGGGACGAGGGGACGAGATCGCTCGCAAGCTCGATATCGACGTTGCGCAGCGC
Organism: bacterium; assembly: GCA_024228555.1. GTDB lineage: Bacteria > Actinomycetota > Acidimicrobiia > Spongiisociales > UBA5794 > JAAETI01. The sequence continues at coordinate 3,981 of JAAETI010000329.1, forward strand.
TCGCAACGCAGCCTTGAACGGTGGCTCAGCTACCCGGTACCCGAGCTACTCGGGAACGACGTGAGGGAATCCTTCCGATGGATACTCACACACCTGGGACTGTCTGCCCCGAGCGGCAAACGCCTCACACCAGCACAGCGCGACACCATCCAGGCGCTGATCAACCGTGATTGGCCGATGGGTGCCGATGCGCGATCCGAGGGAGAGCGCGAAGACATCAGGTGGCTACGTGCAGGACTCGACCGGCGGTTGGCCAACGCAACCTGATTTTGCGAAGGAATCCGGATTCGCACTCGGCGATAACACTTGCAGCATTGACTGATATGCGGCCTCAGATCGCCACATCGAACGGCGGTTTGGTTCGAGACACCTCAGCGCCGCTGACCTTCCCGCCCGAGATCGCCAATTCTGGAGCCATAACGCACATTCCACCACGTGCGCGATATCGGCACGTCCAGGATTGGCTTCCGAGCGATGCGGGCGCCACGCAGCGTGAGCACGTCTTACCCGGGTTTGCTGGTTGGCTACACCGAAACCGACGCGATTTGTCCATTTGCTAGCTCCACCTCCATCAGACCGCTCCACCCGTCCTCGGACCGAATCTGGTGGATGCGCTATAGCTGTGCGTCCCTCCGTGCCTGCTTGCTAGCCTGGGTGCATGGAGAACATCGTGGGACTAGCCATCCTGATTGCCGTGTTTGTGGGAATTGCATTTGCGACTCGCAAGAAGCCGGATCGGCGGAATCGGGAAGAGCTGGATCGGCTGACGCGACTGAACCAGAATAAGCCTCCCGGTCGAGCCGATGCCGATGTGGACAACTGGGGTCGATAGCAGCGGCGACAGGCGCCATCCGGATCATGCCGGGTCGAACCACGAGATCGTAGGTGGTCCTTCGTCAGCACCGCCGACCTTCCCTGTCCTCGATCGCCAAATACGGAGCAGTAACGCACGTTCCTCCGGGGTGCCCGAGAACGGCACTTGCTGATCGGTATGGCGGCTACTGAGAGTGAGCGTTGTTGGTCATGACCATATTGTCGAGATGGGGGCTGCGGTGATGCGATCGGCGAGTTGGTAGTTGGTGGGGCCAGTGTGGAGGACGATTCCGGCGACGAATCGTTCCCCGATTTTGTTTTGTAGCCATTGGAGGTGGCGGGCGTCGTCTCGGTCTGGGGAGCTGCTGGCTTTGATTTCGATACCGACGACGCGTTGGCCGCTGAGCTCGATGATGATGTCGATTTCGTGGCGGCCTTGTTCTTGACGTAGGTGGTAGAGGTGGGCACGGGTGTTTGAGACGGCGGTCTCGGCACGGAGTTGAGCTGCGACAAACGTCTCGAGCAGCCGTCCTAACAGGTCACCGTCTTGGAGAACTGTTGTGGTGTCGACGCCAAGAGCACCGGCGAACAGCGACGAGTCGACGAGGTAGCGTTTAGGTGATCGGACAAGTCGTTTGAGCCGGTTGGATGTCCATGACGGGATCTCATCGATGACCATCAGGTTCTTGAGGAGCCGCAGGTAGGCGAGAGCGGTCTTGCGGTTGATTCCGGCTGCGTCGTAGATGGTCTTGTCATCGGCCAAGCCCGCAGAGTTGAGTGCGTACGCCTCGAAGAACCTCCCGAGGCGAACCGGGTCTCGACCATCGTCGACGGTCGAGGCGTCGCGGGTGACGAGTTGATCGACGTAGCTGTCGAGCCATCGTCGCCGCGGGTTCTCTGAAAGCTGCAGCGCCGGCTCGGGGAAGCCTCCCTTGAGTGCGAGATCGACATACCCGCGCAGATCCGGCGAATCGGCAGCCGCGGCAAGTGTGTCACCGCTAGCGATGCGGTCAATCAGCGGCCGGGTCTTGGATCCGAGTTGCTCGGCAACGGTTAGTGGATACATACCAACCCGGACTACTCGACCGGTCCCCGGCCATGTCTCTGCGTCGAGATCGGCACGAACCGATCCTGTCAACAGGAATCTGCCGGGTCGACTGTCAGCATCGACTGCGCGTTTGACTGCCCCCAACACCGAAGGTGTGGTTTGCCACTCGTCCAGCAACACCGGTTCTGGTAGGTCTCGTAACGCAACGTCGGGATCAGCCCGGAATGCGGCAGCTTCGGCCTCACGATCCAACCTCACCACAGTCTTGGCATGCCGAGCTGCGGTTGTTGTCTTACCGGTCGCTCGGGGACCGACCAGCAAGAGGGCAGGCAGCTCGGTCAGCATCTCTGTCAGGAGTTGATCCATCATCCTCTGTCGGTACTCAACCATGGACTTACAATACCGCTTTCCCGCGCCCATTAGTACCGTTTTCCCACACCGATTGGTGCCTGTCTGCCGCGACGCCAACGCGAATCCACAATCCGGTGCCCTATCTGTCTCTGCTGGGTGTTGTATTGGTGGGGTGCAGGTCGGTTCGTTTCTCTGGTGAGGGGAAGGAACCATGATGACAACCATAGAAACCAGATTCATGCCGGCGTTGCGGACCCCGGACATTGACTCATTTGAAGTACGGCAAGCGATCGCAGGTTTCCTAGCCGGATACGGTGACACGACTCGTGAGGCGTATGGCTTGGATCTCCGGCAGTGGCTGAGCTGGTGCCACAACCACCAGCTAAAGGTCTTCGATGTCAAGCGGGCTCACATCGAACTGTTTGCCCGCAGTCTCGAGGCAGACGGCAAAGCCAGAGCAACCGTGGCACGGCGTCTATCCACGGTGACCGGCTTCTACCGGTACTGCTTCGAGGAGCAACTGATTCCGGTGTCGCCTGCGGTTCATGTGCGTCGACCCCGCGTGGATTACGAATCCAATGCCACGGGGTTGGATCGCAACGAACTTGGCATGTTCTTGGTCCAAGCCGGACTGTCGGGTGGGAGGGACCATGCTTTGGCCTGCCTCCTGGCTTTGAACGGGTTGCGGATCTCAGAAGCGCTCAACGCCGATATTGAGGATCTCGGGTTGGAACGGGGTCATCGGACCCTGACCATCACTAGGAAGGGAGGCAAGATCGTCACCATCCCAATGGCGCCCCGTACCGCAAGAGCCATTGATCTGTGTGTCGGTGAACGAGAGGACGGACCGATCTTCTTGAACCACGACGGTACCCGCCGCCTCGACAGGCATGCCGCAACCCGCATCGTCAAACGGTTGGCCAGACACGGCGGAATTGAGAAGAACATCTCACCACACTCACTGCGGCACTCGTTTATCACCGCCGCGCTCGACGCCGGTGTTGCGTTGCGGGATGTCCAAGAAGCAGCCTCACACGCCGATCCGAGAACAACCATGCGCTACGACCGAGCCCGGCGATCACTAGACCGCCACGCCACCTACATAGTCGCCACCTTTGTGGCAGGAGCCAGCCGCTAAACCGACAAGAGTGCCGTTACTCCGGGGGTAGCGGCACTCACCGACCGCCAGATCAAGAGGAGGCCCTTTGGCGGCGCTCCTTGGTGCCCCGGGATGACTTATAACCGATTCCGTCATAAGTGCCGCAGACCCCTATAACTCGCTAAACGACCACAACCGCCAAGATCGAACACCGGGCGCGGTCACCACCAACAGCTGTTTGCGCACGATCTGCCGGTTCTCGCGCTGTCAAGGGTGCTCGATAATGTGCGGAGTGGCCGGTGTTATGGGCGGCTCGGCTTGCGCGGATGGTCACACGCGCTGACTACGGAGTATCGACCGCTAAGCGCTGTGCTATTCACCAGATTCGGAGGTCAGCGCGGAGCGTGACGGGCTGAATCAGACGCTGAATCGTTGGGGTTAATCCATCGCAGGCCGGATTCATCTCTTCGGGCTCGCAGAAAGTACAGAAGCGTGCGGTCCTCGAGCGAGCCGTGTCGGCCCGGCGTGGCTGTCCCGGTCGGGGTCCCGAACACCTATCGTGAGCGGTGTCCGCCTGTGACGTCGAGTACGGCGCCGGTGGTGTAGCCGGTCGACGGTGACAGCAGGAACACAACTGCGGCTGCTACCTCGTGCGGGGTTGCGGCTCGTTGGAGCGGAACCTGTCGGCTTTCGACTTCGTTTTGTAGCCATGTCGCATAGTCAGCGTCTGTGCCCGATGCTTGGTGTCTGGCTCTTTGTCTGGGTGTGTCGATCAGGCCGACTCCAACTGCGTTGACTCGGACCCGGGTCGGTGCGAGTTCGAGAGCGAGAGAAGACACGACGCTATCGAGTGCGGCGCGGGCTGCGCTGATTGCACCCATCTTCGGGATCGGTCCCGCCGCGGTCGGTGCGGTCAAGGCAACGACACTTCCCTGCGAATCGGTCAAGAAGGGGAGCGCCTGTTTAGTCACATTGAGGAGACCGGCAATCTTGCCAGAGATCTCGGCTGCAATGGTGCCTTGGTCGAGTTCGAGTAGTGAGCCGTGCTGTCCCTTGCCGGCAATGGCAGCTACACCATCGAGACGACCGAACCGGTCAACAGCGGCTTTGACAACCGATGCGGCCTGGCTGGGATCGAGTACGTTGCCGGCAACGGTCTCTAGTCGGTCGTTGGCAAGCTGGTTGGCGACGGATTGGAGCCGGTCAAGGTCTCGGCCACAGATCGTCACCTGTGCGCCTTCGTCCAGCAGCAGGCGGGTTGTTGCCAGCCCTAAGCCGGAGGATCCACCCGTCACCAGAATGCTCCGTCCGCCCAATTCAAGATCCATCCGAGCATTGTCGCCGATCCAGCTCAGGTGCGGCTACCCACCTTTCAATACGCGCAGGCCAAACCTGCAGAATTCCTCCTGTGACGACAGACCACGCACAACACTAGATATGGGCGATATCGCACCTCAGCTCCAACAGGGGACCGACAGCGGTTTGTGGGTAATGCGAGCTGTGGGGACCTGCGCCACCGTGGGCGTTCTGCGGTTATCCGAGTGCGCGGTGCAGGAAGGCTGCCATCTGCCCGCGGGTCACATCTTCGCCGGGGCAGAATTCGGTGTTTGCCGGCGGGTTACAGCCTTGAGTTACCCCGGCGGTGGCGAGCTTGTCGATCGCATCTTCGAAGATCGATCCGTCGTCGTCGGAGAACAGATTCACGCGATCGTCGTCCGTGTCGCCGAGCGCTCGCACCAGAAACGCTGCCATCTGCCCGCGGGTGACGTTGCCACTCACACAGAACTCCGTGTTTCCGTCGCGTGGGTTGCAACCCATGGTGATTCCGGCAGCGGCGAGACGGTTGATGGCATCCTCGAAGATCGACCCGGTATCGTCGCCAAAAAAGTCCTCGCTGGTGACGGGCAACTCGAGGGCGCGGTCCAGGAAGGCTGCCATCTGGCCCCGTGTGACGAAGTCATTCGGGCAGAAGAGGTCGTTGACCGGTGGATTGCAGCCCTGAGTGATCCCGGCGAACGCCAGCCACTCGATGTCGTTCTCGAAGATCGAACCGTCGTCGTCGGTAAACGGGTCGTCGCCGGGAGACGGATCGTCGTCCCCCCTCTCGTCGACGTTGGTGACGTTGACTGTCACTCTTGCGGTGTCGCTCAAATGCCCGTCGGAGACGGTGACGGCTAGGACGTGTTGGCTGCTGGTTTCGTAGTCGAGGGCACCCGTCAGCGTCACTGCACCATCGTCGTCAATCGAAAACAACCCGCCTTCGTTGCCGGCCGCGATCGAATACTGCAATACGTCACTGTCGGGATCAGTTGCGGACACTGTCCCGATACCAGTGCCGACCGCAGCGTCTTCGGCGACACTTGCCGCCAGGTCGTCGTCGACTACCGGTGTCTCGTTGACGTCGGTGACCTTGATCACGACAGTCGCGTCGGCTGTTAAATGGCCGTCGGACACGCTCACTGTCAACAGATGCTCACTCGCGGATTCGTAGTCGAGGGCACCCGTCAGCGTCACTGCACCATCGTCGTCAATCGAAAACAACCCGCCTTCGTTGCCGGCCGCGATCGAATACTGCAATACGTCACTGTCGGGATCAGTTGCGGACACTATCCCGATACCAGTGCCGACCGCAGCGTCTTCGGCGACAGCGATATTGCTGTTCTCCGGGTGGGGACTTCGGTTGATCTCGGTCAAGAAGATCTTGAGGAGCCCAATGTCGCGTGCCTCGACGAGGTCGGTGGCGGAGGATCTATAGACAATACTGTGGCCGTTTCCAGAAACCGCCGGGGACTTGCTGTAACCGTTGGAAACTGTTCCGTCGGGAGCACCCGAGATGAGCGTGGTCCTTCGCGTGGCGATGTCATAGGCAAATACGTCGGCGTATCCGTTGCTGTCGTCTGGGACGAGGTTGTAGGCATCGGAGTGGTAGGCGATGGTGTTGCCGTCAGCAGAGACGGCAGGCTCGAAGCTGTAGTGATTCCCTTCGGCGCCATCGTTGGCCACCGAGATGCGTGTTGTGGTGCCGGTGCGGATGTCGTAGGAGAAGATGTCTTGTTGCCCTCTAACATCACCTCCGATCAGATTCGTGGCTTGGGATTCGTAGGCGATGGTGTTGCCGTCTGCGGAGATCGCCGGCGTCTCGCTGTCACCATCAGTCTGGGTGCCGTCGCTGGCGACTGAGACCCGGGTGGTTGAGCCGGTGCCGACGTCGTGGATGAAGATGTCGAAGGCACCGTTTGTGTCGCCGGGGACAAGGTTGGAGGCCTGCGACTCGTAGACGATGGTGTTGCCGTCGCCAGAGATGCCCGGACTACGGCTTGTGCTGTTGGCCTGGGTACCGTCGCTGGCGACTGAGACCCGGATGGTGACCCTGGTACTCCTGTTGTGGACGAACACGTCACTAATCCCCATTGTGTCCGCGGGCACGAGGTTCGAGGAACTCGTACTGAAGGCGACGATGTCTCCATTGCTTGAGACGGTAGGTTCGTAACTCTGACCGTTAGCCTGGGTGCCGTCGCTGGCGACTGAGATGCGGGTGGTGACGCCCGTCGCGACGTCATAGGCAAAGATGTCGAAGGCACCGTTGGTGTCCCCAGGCACGAGGTTGGAGGCATAGGACTCGTAGACAATGGTGCTGCCATCTCCCGAAATGGCAGGGTTGCCGCTTATGCCGTTGGCCTGGGTGCCGTCGCCGGCGACTGAGATGCGGGTGGTCGAGCCGGTCGGGACGTCGTAGGCGAAGATGTCGGTGTGCATGTTTGTGTCGCCGGGGATGAGGTCCGTCGCATCTGAGGCGTATGCGACGGTATCGCCGTCTTCGGAGATGGCAGGGTCGAAGCTCGATCCGTTCGGTGTGTCGCTCTCGATGGGAGTCGAGATGATCCTGGTCGTTCCGCTAGCGATATCGAAGCTGAAGATGTCTCTTCCGTCCGTGTCCCCGGGGACGAGGTTGGCCGCAGGCGATGAGTACACAACCGTGGATCCATCGTCCGAGACTTCAGGGTGGTAGCTCTTGTCATTTGCCTGGGTCCCGTCGCTGGCGACCGAAACTCGGATGGTGGTCGCAGTAGTTACGTCGTAGACGAAAATGTCGAAGACATGGTTGGTATCGCCGGAAACGAGGTTGCTCGCATCTGACAAGAAGGCGACGGTATCGCCATCTCCCGATATCGAAACAACGTAGCTGGAGTCGTTCGCCTGGGTTCCGTCGCTGTCAACAGAGATACGGGTTGTGGAACCCGTGGCCACGTCATGGGCGAAAATGTCAGAGGCAGCATTGGTGTCACCCGCTGCAAGATTGCTCCCCCCCGAGCTATAGACGATCGTGCCACCGTCGCCAGACACCGCCGGATAGTTGCTCGGAGAGTCCGCTTGGGTTCCGTCGCCGGCAACTGAGACAAGGGTCGTCGCGCCCGTGCCGACATCGTAGGCAAACACGTCTTGAAAACCATTCGTGTCATCGGCGACAAGATTCGTCGCCGCGGACTCGTAGACGATCATGCTGCCGTCCGCCGAAATGGCTGCATAGTCACTGTCGTCGTTCGCCTGAGTGCCGTCGCTGGCAACAGAGACCCGGGTTGTCGTGCCCGTGCTGACGTCATATGCGTAGATGTCATGGTCGCCGTTGGTGTCATCCGCGACGAGATTCGTAGCCCTGGACTCGTAGACGATCGTGGCTCCATCCGCGGAGATAGCCGGGTCGGAGCTGCTGCCGCCTCTGGCTTCGCCGCCGTCGCTGGTGATCGAGACACGGGTAGTGGTGCCGCTGGCGACGTCGTAGGCATAGATCTGGCTGTAGTGGCCGCTCGTGTACTCCGGAACCAGATTGGTTGCGTACGATTGATAGACGACGGTGCCGCCGTCTGCTGAGACGGCTGGCTCATGACCGGAACTATCTGCCTGGGTACCGTCGCTGGCGACCGAGACCCGGGTGGTGGTATCTGTGGTGACGTCGTATAAGAAGATGTCGTAAGCACGATTGGTGTCGCCGACAACCAGATTCGTTGCCGTCGATCGGTAGACGATGATGTTGCCATCTGCGGATACGTCGGACTGCACTGACGGCCCACGGGCGCCTGTCAAGGCCACCGACGGGTCACGCCCCGATACGAGCGTTGTCCCAACGACTTCGGTACCGGCGGCCGCGGCGTCGATGCTCATACCAAACGCGAACACAGCAAGGGCGATCCAAACTGCCGAGCTACGAAAATGACTCATTGTTCCACCACCTCCAATCGCCCTCGCCAGGAGCTGAACAGCAACTATGGCACAAACCTGCAGCGGCATAGTGTAGATAGTCACGATCTGTGACCGATAGTTGGCTGGTCAGTCGAGTGCTCGGTGCAAGAACGCGGCCAAATCCTGCGAGTCACGTTGTCGCAAGGGGCGGCCTCCATGCCATCCGGCCCCTGTCCAGACCGAACACCACCCCAAGCACTACCACCCGACCCTGCCGGTCAGGCAACGACCACAACACAGCAACCCAGGCGTCGGATCGGCGGGAAGCTCCGGCGTCGGCACGGGTTGTGCAACAGGCACCTGCAACACGTCAAATGGCAACCTGCCATGTCGCCAAACGGCCCTAAACCTGCCCTGTCCGGGACAACCAAATATGGGCGATATCACCCCAGATATCGAATGCGCTGGATCGGCACCTCGCGCTCGGGTCGCCTGTCACTGACCGTGGCGATCGTTGTCGTCAAGATGTATCCGGTTTGTCTGTCGGTAAGCGTTTTGGGTGTCTGTGGCGACATAATGTGTGAATGGATGAATTCGTGGAGCATATGACGGCCGGCTCTGGGTCTGTTGTGGAGACTGGTGATGTTCCGCTTGTTGCTGCGAGGGAAGACTTTGAGCGTTTCTATGAACGGGAGTTCCGGTCTGTTGTGGCATTTGCTTATGTGATGACGGGGGATAGATTCCAAGCTCAGGATCTTGCCCAGGACGCCTTTGCGGTCGCCTTTCAGAAGTGGAGCAAGATCGATAGTCCGGGAGCGTGGGTGCGGAGTGTGGTGGCGAACCGCGCCCGGTCATGGTTTCGGCGTGGGTATCGGGAAGCAAGCGCCTTGCTACGTGTACCGGCACCGTCGGCTGCCACCCCTGTTGCTATGGGAGTCGAAGCTGACGATTTTTGGGGCGAGGTTCGTGCTTTGCCGCGACGACAGGCGCAAACATTGGCGCTGTTCTATCTAGAAGAGTGGCCCGTTGCCGAGATCGCCCGGGTGCTTGGTTGCGCTGACTCGACGGTACGGGTTCATCTCACCCGAGGGCGCAAAGCGTTGGCGAAACGGCTGGGATCGGAGGTGGATCTGTGAGACTCGACGACCTGGCAATCCGATCCGCAAAGGCTGCGCATAACTCGACCGCGGGGATCACGCCGCCTCCCATCGACGATCAGGTACGCATCTGGCATCGACGTTCCAGGAGTTTCGCAGTTCTCGCGTTCTGTGCAACTGCGGTCGTGCTTGCCCTGCTTGTCGGTGTAGCTGGCTTGATAGGGGATCGTGGGACCAGCGAGTCGGGGGTTTCTGAAGCGGCTACGACGTTGACAGTCCCGACCACGGCGGCCTCGACATCTCTGCCGGGTCCCTCAACCGACGATATTGAGGTCATCGCAGGAATCGACGCGGCACAGGCAGCCGGAATGCCGCCGCTGCTGTATCGAGAAGCCGTCGTGATGGTTGATTCGGTTCTCACTGGTCCTGTTGTTGCAGACGTTCGCGCAGCGGCGAGCACAATCAACTCTGGACTTGGGCGCGAACCGGTGCACAACGTGCAGGTTGTGTTTGAGCAAGAAGGGCAGCTCTACACAACCGTCGAGTATGGGGCCGATGGCACCGGTCTAATGGTCGTCGAGAATGCGGAGATCACCCGTGCCGCGACTGGGCACGGAACATGGGTAGACACCCACATCGTTCGTAGACCACCGGGCGGTTTCAATGCCTATGTTCAGGTCACCTGGATCGGAATACCCGACAACGGGACCACCGCCCGACTGACCATTCTGGAACCACGCGACACAGTGGCCCAGCAGTCAGTCGCTCAGAAGACAGAGGAACAGGCAGTAATCGGCAACGCAGCGTTCTTTGAGGTCCCCAAACCCGACTGGAACCAGACCGGCACGCTCACCCTCGAAGCCTCCGACGGAACGGTGCTGGCAACCGAAGAAGTCTCACTCGACGGTGGAGGCTGCTCAGCCTGGCGTGAGAACCCGAACCCGAACTCTAGACCATCGCTGTCAGAGGAACTAGACGCTGCCCGCATCCAGCTAGCGAGCGCAGCGGTTCGCTGTGATCTCTCCCTCATGGCCGATCTTGCCATCAGTGATGGTCCCTACTTCGAAGCACCATCCGATTCGCTGATCGACACCCTTCACAGTCTCGACCGTAGTCGCCCGCTAATGCTGCAGATCCTCAGAGCACTCCAACTTCAACCAAGAGAACAAGAGCTCGACGGTCGCACCATCTACACCTTCGGTGTCGAACACGTAACCCTCGCCTTTGAGGCCGACGGAACATGGCTCTTCGCCACCATCAACGATCAATAGTCACGAGCGAACAAGCGCATAACCGTCGCCAAGCCGAGTCTCCTCGCACCCACCCGCCCAGATCAACAATATCCGAGCAAGAACGCACACATCGCCGAGTGCACCCGAACGGCACCTCCGCGAGCGATGTGGCGACCACCGACGGTTGCATTGGAGGATGGCAGTCAGGCGTGGACAGAACGTGGTTGGGCTTCAAGATCCATGTGGTGGAGAATGCGCTCTCCAGGGCCTTATGGGGCAAAGCGATCGGAAGAAAAGTGAACCGAGTCGAGTCGGGATTTGTGGAATTCGCCGAGGAAGCGGAGCCGCGCCTCCGGATTGCTCTTGTGGCTCGGTACGGTCCGGATATCGGTTCGCAGGCAACGGTTGATGCTCTTACC
>JAAETI010000330.1 GCA_024228555.1 bacterium
CTCGACGCCGCGGCAAACGGAGCTTCATTCCGTGCTGCGGTACCCGGCGGCGAGGCGGTCTATGCGCCCGTCCTTCTCCCCAACACCGGCGAGACGATCGTAGTGCGGGTCTTTGTCACCGATGAATCCCTAACCGACGGCGTTGCCAGATCGACGACCACCCTTGGCGTGCTGGGCCTAGCCCTGGTTGCGATCGCGATCGCGGTCTCGGACCGCCTCGGCCGATCCATGGTGCAGCCCGTGCGCGAATTGTCGGCGACCGCCTCCGTCCTTGGCGAGGGGAACCTCGAAGCCAGGGTGACTCCCTCGGGACCGCGCGAGGTCCAGGAGGTTGCGTTGGAGCTCAACGACTTGGCCGACCGGATCGTCCGCTTGCTGCGTATGGAGCGTGAGGCTGCGGCCGATCTATCGCACCGGCTGCGGACACCGCTCACCGCAGTCCGACTTGATGCGGAAGCGTTGCCGGAAGGCCAGGGGACACAACGACTTCTCGACGACCTCGATGAACTGGAGAGGACCGTCGACTTCGTGATCCGCGAAGCTCGCCGCCCCGGCCGGACCGACACCATCGACGCTTGCGACATCGCCGAAGTTGCCGCCGAACGGGTTGCGTTCTGGACCGCACTCGCTGAGGAGCAAGATCGCACCCTCGACTACATGTCGGATGGCAAGCCGGCCCCGGTGGCGCTTGGTGCCGATGATGCCACCGCAATGATCGACGCACTCGTCGGCAACGTCTTTGCACACACCGAGGAAGGCATTGACTTCGTGGTGGCCGTTGCCTCGGTATCAGATGATGAGGTCATGATCATCGTTGATGATCAGGGGCCGGGCTTCTCAGCCGAGATGGCTGAACGGGGCATCAGCGCAGCCGGGTCAACAGGCCTGGGCCTGGACATCGCAACCCGGACCGCAGATTCGGCGGGTGGCAATCTGACAATCGGAGTCAGCGAGGAAGGCGGAGGCCGCGTCGCCGTTACCTTGCGGCGTCGTCTCAGCTAGCTGGCACCTCAGCGGGCTCGGCGCTCTTCGCTGCTGGCGCTCGCCGTGCGGCGGGTCGGGCTGCCCGGGTCGGTGGTGCCACCGACTGCGCAATCCGGATGATCATCAGCATCGTCACCATGGCCAGCGACGCCACGTACATGATCGTCACCGCGGCGTTGGCGGTATCGGTACCGCTGAAGACTCCGTGCAGCGCCGCACCCAGGAATGTCCCAAACGACGCCATGTGAATCGCTCGCCAAGCGTTCTGCCCGATCCACTTCTTGACGTAGAAGCTCAGGGTGATGACAAACATCATGTAGAAGGCAACGACACCCAGGGCAACCGGTAGCGGTTGCCACGCCGATGCCCCAGGGACAAATAGGGCCCGATAGCCAAAGTCGATGAAGTCGTGGTTGAAGAGGAAGTACATATGGATTCCGGTTGCGATCAGCGAACCGATGGCCAGCGACTCGTGGAACCACGACACCGGCTTCGCCTTCACGGCCCTGCCGAGAACCTTTGTTGAGATCAGCAGACCCCAAATGGTCGATCCGGCCAACAATGCATAGGCGATGAGGCCTGACCCCCGGATCGCCATCCACTCAATACTCATTTCGTTGCTCCATCGTTCAAGATGCTCACGCCGCCATCTCCCACCCAGTGGTTGCGTATACGTTGCCGTCATGCCAGACGACCAACGCGGCATCGATCCAATTCTGTTGCTCTGCCCACGCCAAACCGTGCTCTCCGTGGAGCAAGACAGCCTTTGCCCCAGCCTCTGCCTCGACGGCTGAGGCCGCGATGACGGTTGCGCTGAAGATCGGCGACGTGGCAGGGGCAAGACGACGGGGATCAATGATGTGGTGAGCTTCACGACCGGCGACCTTCCAGCGACGTCGTGACGACGATGATGTGGCCAAGCCACCGCTGCCAAGCAGAACCCGGGCGGCCACCTCACCCCAGGGATCCTCAATCTCCACGATCGTATCGGCAAGCACTGAGCGAACATCGCCGCCTGCGGAAACCACATCGGCGAGCCCGCGCGTCACTGCCTGATCGCATGTCCATCCCTTGGCGATCCCTCCGAGATCGAGACGCACGCCGTGCTGGCGATAGACCGAGTTGCCGTCTACCGACCATCGACCAATCCCTCGGATTGGGCCCAGCTCGCTGCGGTCGGCCACATCGACAAAGTCGCGGTCGTAACCCCAATCGACAAGCGCACCGCCCACCGCCGGGTCGATAAGCCCGTCGGTACGAAGCAGGAGCCCAGCTGCTGTGGTGAGACATGAAGCCATCTCGTCCGACACCACCAGCGTGGGATCTGGGGACCCGTTCAATCGACTCAGTTCGCTGTCGGCAATGAACCGGCTGAACACACGCTCGGCAGCGTCGAACCATTCCCCGACACCAGAAACATCGGAGCCGATGGCGACGACGCTGGTTCCCATGGCACGGAAGGACACCCGATTCATGAGCCGGAGCTGGTTACGACATTGATGGTCGGTCGATCCGCCGACCCGCCACCGCCAGAGGAAGAAGAACCACCACCGCCACCGCCACCGCCAACGGTCACGGTGCGGGTGATGACCTCTGGAGGGGGCGGAGGAACCGGGGTGTAGCGAATGATGACCAGGCCTTCCTCGGTCGGGGCCGGAACTGCGGCCACCGGCTCCGGGACTTCTTGCACTTCCGGCTCGGGCAGAGGCTCTGGCGCCGGCTCGGCAACGTCGGCCTGCTCGGCGGCGGCTTGGACCGCAATCACCGAGGTGCCCCATGCGACTGCGGCGCCCGTCCAGGCAAGGATTCGAGCCCACCTGCTGGGGAATAGACGTTTCAGCATGTCAGCCCTCCTCGCCGGCCGGGTCTTGCTCGACAACCGTCAAGACTGCACCCTGCTCGATCAACACCCGGGTCACCGCATCGGGCAACTGCTCGTCCAACGTTGGCTGGCCCGTCAGCTCCGCATAACCATTGGCCTGCAAGATGCGGACAATCGATGGGTCGAGCTCGTCAACCTCGAGTTCGGGGACCGGCTCAACCACAACGGTTGTGAATTCCGAGGAGGTGGTGGTGGCGTCGCTCACCACAACCTCCTCGACTACCGATTCTTCCGCAGGGGAGGTCAGCAGCCAGAGCACGGGGACTAGCCCTGTCACTGCCACTACCGCTGCGGCCAACAACGACACGAAGCTGGTGGATTCCTTAGCCATGAGAGAAGACGAAGCCGACTACTCGTCGTCTTCGTCCTCATCCTCCTCGTCTTCCTCGTCTTCCTCGTCTTCCTCGTCCTCTTCGTCTTCCTCGTCCTCTTCGTCCTCGTCGTCGTGGTCATCGTCGTCGTGGTCATCGTCATCATCATGATGACCACGACGATTGGCCGCATCGGCGGCGTCGCGAGCCGCAGACAGCTTGTCCATACCGTCCACGTAGTCACCGGCGTCGGCAAGACCAGCGGCTTCTCCCACCAGTCGCTCGGCCTTGGCAATCTTCTCGCCGTTGGCTCCGTCGGCAATCGCAGCGTTGATGTAGTTCACGGTTGCGGCGTACTCGGCCTCGAACTCCGCAGCGGCATCGTCGGTGTCGGAGTCGTCGGCAGAGTCACCAGATGGACCCGGAGCAGCAACGACTGTGACGGTCTGGACAACAGCCTCGGGGGCGGGAGGTCCAGGCAATTCGAGACCCTCGGCAAGACAGATGGCACGGAGCGAATCCAGTGCGGCCTGCTCCAGTGGCGAGATGCTGGCGTCGGCTTCCTTCATGACCAGCGACAGCCCTTGCTCGCCACACGCGGCTGCGAGGTCATCACTCGACGCTATCTCGGGAAGCTCGATCTCTTCGATCGCTTCTGTCGTTGTTGTGGTCTCGACTACGACCTCAGTGGCGGCGACCTCTTCCGGCTCCGCGGCTGCATCTGGGTTCACCAGCGCTACCGCGGCGACTGCGCTCAACGGAACGAGCAGCAGCCCTACGACCAGCGAGGTCGAGAACTTCTTCGGTTTGGCAGTTCCAGGTTTGGCTTTCAACGGCTATCTCCTTGATGTCACGTGGACGGATTCCCTACCCCGTCCGACCGCAAGCATGCGGGAGGCTGCGTTAAGCCATCGCTAATTGATCAACAAACGCCGTCTAAAGATTTGGCAGCCTACGGGCGGCGATAGTCAACGACATAGTCGGGCGCCGGAACCTCAGATGTCAGCAAGGAGTCGGCGACAGGAGCCGACGGACGTATCTGGAGCGGGATGACGCCTGCCCAAATCGGGAGGTCGTAGTCCTCCTCATCATCACTAGGCCCACCGGAGCGGACCTTGGCCGAGACCTCGTCGATCGGCAGGGCAGCCACGAGCGTCCCTTTGAACTCCTTTTCGGTCATCGGGCGCGAATCCGCCCAACGACCAGGGATCACGTGGTCCGTAATCGCCTCGAGCGCCGCCCACTTCTCAGTGGCATCGTCGACTATCCGCGGAGAGCCAAACAACACGACAGATCGGTAGTTCATCGAGTTATGGAACGCGGCGCGGGCAACGACTAGCCCATCGACCAGCGTGACGTTGACACTGATCTCGGCGCCGGATCGCATCGAGCGCAACATCCGGCTCGCCGGCGAGCCGTGCAGATAGAGGGTTTCACCGATTCGGGCATGAATGGTGGGGATGACCACGGGTGCGCCGTCATCCACAAAGCCGACATGGCATATCAAGGCTTCGTCGAGGATCGTAGTGATCGTCGCTGGGTCATATGAAGCACGCTCGGCGAGCCGGCGCACCTTCGTGCGGGAGCTACTGGGTTCTGACATCACGAGAGCATACATTCGCCGCCGAGACATCGCCGGCAAAGATTAGGGTGATCGAATGTCCAAGGCGCCGCACTCGCTCTTTGCCAGGATCTACGACCTCCTGATGGTTCCGCAGGACCGCCTCGGCCTAGGCCACCAACGGACCCGTCTCTGCGAGTCGGCATCGGCTCGAGTGCTCGAAATCGCAATCGGGACCGGACTGAACGTCCCCCACTATCGTCAAGCCACTTCCGTCGTCGGGGTCGACAATCACCGGGGCATGCTCCGGCGGGCGATTCGCCGCACTTGGGAAAGCCCGATACCGATCCGGTTGGTCGCAGCCGACGCCCGCAACCTGCCATTCCCGGATGACAGCTTCGACACCCTGGTGGTCGGGTTCTCGCTATGCACAATCCCGGATCCCGAGCACACGCTCGAGGAACTCGCCAGAGTGACCGCCCCCGGAGGTCAACTCCACTTCCTCGAACATGTCCGATCGGTCAAACCGCGCTGGTCAAAGATGCAAGACAGCCTCGCCCCCGCATGGGGAAGAGTCTCGGGCGGATGCCGACCCAATCAAGACACAACGACTCTGCTGGATCAGTCCTCATGGGATGTCGAGGAGATCTGGGTCTCTGGCGGCGGTGGCCTCATCCAGGGGACCGCAAGCAAGGCGTGACTAAAGCCGCCCTGCCTCCACGATACGTTGGAGGAACTGCCGAGTGCGGGGCTGGCTCGGTTCGCTGAAGATCTGCTTGGGCTCACCCTTTTCGAGGATGACACCGTTATCGAGGAAGCACACCTGATCGGCCACGTCTCTGGCGAATCCCATCTCGTGGGTGGCGATGATCATGGTCATTCCCTCTTCCTTGAGGCCACGGATCACGCCAAGGACCTCAGCGACCAGCTCCGGGTCGAGCGCCGACGTGACTTCGTCAAAAAGCATCAGCTCAGGTTTGGTCGCCAACGCCCGCACCACGGCGACCCGCTGTTGCTGCCCCCCAGAAAGACGGTCGGGGTACTCGTCAATCTTCTCCAACAGACCAAACTGATCGAGCAACAAACGAGCGTTCTCCTCCGCTTCGTCACGAGATGCCCCGTGCACCTTGATAGGGCTCAACGTGATGTTCTCCAGAACCGACATGTGGGGGAACAGGTTGAACGCCTGGAACACGATGCCCATGCGCTGCCGGATGTCGTTGGGGTTGACGGAAGCATCTGTGATCAGCTGACCATCGAGGAAGATCTCCCCTGCGTCGATCTCGAGCAGGAGGTTGATGCACTTGAGAAGCGTCGACTTGCCGGAGCCCGAGGACCCAATCATGCAGACCACTTCGTGCGGTTCAACAACCAGGTCTACATCTCGGAGGACGACCTTGTCCTCGAACGACTTGACCACGCTTCGTACTTGAATCTTGGCCGTCATCAGCTTCCCACCGCCTGCCTGCGCCGTCGGTCTCTCTCTGTATACCAGTCCGTGAAGCGAGCCACCGGGACGCTCACCAGCAAGAACAAGATCGTTGCAACAATGTATGGGGTGTAGTTGAACGTGCTGGCGATGTAGATCTGGGCCTCGCGAACGCCTTCCCGCACACCGAGGACGTAGACAAGAGCCACGTCCTTCTGCAGACTCACAAACCCATTGAGCAATGCAGGGATGACGTTGCGGATCGCCTGCGGCACCAGCACAAATCGCAAAGTCTGGAATTGGGTGAGGCCCAGCGACCGCGCTGCCATCCGCTGGCTTTCGTGAACGGATTCGATCCCGGCTCGATAGACCTCAGCCGTGTACGCGCTGTAGCTGATCACCAGAGTGGCAACACCCCAAAACAGCGGACTGCTCGGTACACCAGCGAGTTGCAGGGCAGGTATGCCAAAACCCAAGAGCAGGATCAGCAGGATGATCGGCACCCCACGGATCAGGTCGATGAACACGATCACGATCGCCCGCAGCGGGAAAAACGCCGGTCCGCGCAGTGATCGGATCATTGCCAACACCAGCGCAAGGAACAGGATGAGGACTTCAGCTACCAGGAACATCCGAATATCGAGCCAGAACCCGCTGAGAACTTCCGGGAAGGATGCCCAGAAGTGCTCGGAATTGAAGAACTGGTTCTGTACCGCCGGCCATGCCTCGGAGGTGAGAATCCACCACAGGACAACGGCGACCAGTACCAGCGTCGAAATCGCAGCGACGAGGGCGCTTCTGGCCCCTTCTTCGGTCTGGCGCTTCCCCTGCTTCCGGGACGGCCACAAGCCAGGACTCTCGACCTTCTCTGGCGACGTCGTCACAGGGTCACCATCCGTAGCGCTTCTCCTCCACCGCGGACCGGTGAGAATAGCCGGGTACGATCACCCAATGACATTCATCACCCTGACCACAGATTTTGGTACACGCCAGGGAAGCCACACGGTGCTGCATGGTGCCATCTACGGAATTGCCCCCGACGCCGTTATCACTGATCTCAGCCACGAGATCACGCCGCAGGACATCCGGGAGGCCAACTTCGTTGTCAACAACAGTGCCTTCTTCTTCCCCGATGGCACCGTCCACGTGATCGTTGTTGATCCCGGTGTTGGCACAGAACGCCGGGCAATCGCCGCCCGGATCGGTTCGCACTACTTCGTGGCACCGGACAACGGGGTCCTCTCGGCGTGCCTTCGTCGTGCTGACGAGATGGGATGGTCAACCGAATTCGTCGACCTCGACAAACCCGAATACTGGCTGACCAACGTTACCAACACATTCCACGGTAGGGACTTGTTCGCCCCGGTGGGCGCCCACCTTGGGGCCGGCGTTTCCCTTGGCGACCTGGGATCGGCCATGACCGACCCGATCCTGATGCCATTGTGGGAAGCGACACAACACGATGACGGCAGCGTCAGCGGAGAGGTCATCTACATCGACGACTTTGGTAATGCGATTTGCTCGATCCTTCCGGATGAAATCGCTCATCTGCCGGTTCCGAATGGGGTGAAGGTCGAGTTGGGTGGGGCGACCATCGACGGGATGGTGCGAACCTTCGGGGATTCCGAGTACGGAACCGACACTCTCATCGCTCTGTGGGACTCCAGCGGCTACCTGCTCGTTTCCGAGAACAACGGAACCGGTGGCAAGGTCATCCAGCCCTGCCCAGGGGACCGAGTCACAGTCCGCTCCCAATAGCGAAAGGGCCCGGAGGCCCGAGCCCTTTCACCTCAATCCGTAGACCTAGTTCCCGATGGTGGGCACACCGCCATCCTGGGTAAGCCAGGTGTCCTCGAGTTCCTGCAGTTTCCCGTTGTCGATTAGCTCGGCGAGAGCTACATTGACGCACGAGACAAGCGGGTTGCCATCGGCAAACAGCATCCCGTAGTTGTCAGGATCGGCAGCGCCTTCTTCGAACTGGCCTGCGATGATCGCACCCTCAACCTGCACCGCAGTGACAAAGTATGCGGCGGGAAGGTCAACAACCAATCCATCGATCTGGCCGGCGCGCATGGCGGCCTCCACATCGACGTTTTCGTCATAAACGCTTGCCTCAGTGTTGGGTTTGATGACGTCTTCGACGAAGTCGAGGCTCGTCGTCCCGATCGCAGCGCCCAGCTTGGCGTCTGCAAGATCGGCCAAGCTCGTAGCCGTTGCGAACGGTGAGTCTGGGAATGTCACCAATGCCTGGCGGGTCGTGTAATACGGCACGCTGAAGTCAACCACTTCGTCGCGCTCGTCGTTGATCGAGTACTGCTGGATGTTGAAATCCCAGTCCTTCGGTCCAGGAGCAATCGCCTCTCCAAAGCCGGTACGGACAAAGGCCACCTGGTCGTCCGTGAAACCGAGTTCCTCAGCGAGTGCGTAAACCAACCCACCCTCAAATCCAGTCTTGGACTCAGGAACGTCAAAGACATCGTCGCCAACGCCCATCCATGGCGGGAAGACCGGCTCACCGGTGGCAACCGTCAGCGTCCCCGCCGTCGCCAGATTCAGATCCTCAAATGCACAAGAGACATCGGGATCGACTCCCTCAGCTTCATCGTCGCCTCCACAGGCCGCTGCGAGCAAAGCCAATGCGGCTATCAGCACCAGCACCCGTGTCCACGTGGCTCTTGCCGCGAACATATATCCTCCAAGGTTCGATGCCGGTGAGCATAGTGTCGACCACGTCAACCCTATACCTCGGCGTCGAGCACCTCAGCCAGGACGTCGAGAACGGCCAGGTCGGTAGTTGCGTGTGAAGCGATGCGTACCCAGTCACCACGCTCCGAAACCGTCACCCCTGCCGCGGCGAGTCGAAGCACCGTGGCAGCTGCGGGCTCTTCGCTCATTTGGAACGACAGGATGCCGGAACGTTCCTCTTCGCGGTCCCACGGTTCGAGTATCCCCGCACCGCACCCGCGAACGAGATCCTCAACCGCCATGGCGTTCTCCATCACGGTGGTGGAGATTGCCGTCATGCCCTCAGCTTCGATCACATCCAGCGCCGCCGCCAGCGCATAGGCGCCAAACAAGGGCGGACCACCGCCTTGGAATCGCTCCGCGTCGGCTCGAGCCGTATGGGGTGGGAGCGTGTCCCAATCAAACGAATCCTCAACCCCCCACCAGCCGGTGAGGGTCGGGTGAAGCATGTCAATTGATCGGCGTGACAGAGCAAGCAAACCACTGCCAAACCCGGCCCGCAACCACTTCTGGCCACCGGCAACAATGACATCCGCGGGAGCGCTCTGGAACTCCACAGCCCCCAGACCCTGAATTGCATCTACAACCAACAGGGCATCGTCGGCGAGTTCGCGCAGTGCAGCAAGGTCAGGTCGAAAACCCGATAGATAGTCGACAGAGCTGACCGCAATGGCTCGTGTCTCATCGTCAACAGCTTCGCTCAGGGCGCCAACGGTTACCCGCCTGTCGGGAACCTCAACCAGCCGCACTTCGGGACCACCCACCCCGGCGGCTCGCAGCCACGGGTAGATGTTGGCGGGGAATTCGTGCTCAGGTACGACGACATTCCCCCCAAACGGCACCAACCCGAACGCGATACCGAACAGACCCGTTGACGTCGAAGGGACCACAGTGATCAGTTCCGGCGCCATCCCAAGGAACCGCCCGACGGTTCCGAGTGCCGCCTCATAGGTACCAAGAATCGACGGTCCGAGCGGACCTTCTGGCTCCGAAACCCGGATGAATGCGTCCGAAACAGCACCACGCACCCTCAGCGAAGGAGGGCCAATCGAGGCGAAGTCGAGGTACCCGAGCGGCTCGGAGAACTCGTGAGTGTATGCGTCGCTAACGGCCATTGGTCGAAGAGTAGACAGTCTCCGGTTGCGTTGGCCACGCAAGAAGATGCCGCGGTTTGGTGCAAGCGTGCTCCTACAATTCAGTGATGACGCACCGGCCGCTTCTTGTTCTGTTGGCGTGCGCAACAATCTTCACCGCGTGCAACGTCGAACCGACCGAGACTGCAGGCAAACCGATTGCTGCGCAAACCTCCCTCGAGCCGCTGCCCGCCGTCACCACAACCACCCAGCCCGCATCATCGCAAACGTCCCCGACATCGCCCACCACAACGTTTGCAGAAGATCCAAGCCTGGTACCCGCATCGACAATCGGCCGACCGTGGGGCGAGGTTGTCGGGCTAACCATGTTTCGCGGCAATCCCACCCACACTTTCTACGGGACCGGACCACTCCCCGACAGCCTCGACGTCCTGTGGCGGTTCCCTGAGAGTCCAATGTGTGGCTCTTCCGCCGTCGGTGGAGAGGAAACTGTCTGGTGCGGCAGCGGCTGGACCGGTCAGCCGGTCGTCTGGGAGAGGCCGGATGGGGTAACAGAGGTCATCTTCGGGGCATACGACAAGAACATCCATTTCCTCGATGCAGCAACCGGGGAACGCACGAGAGACGATTTCTTCATGGGTGACATCATCAAGGGGTCAGTCGTCCTCGATCCGGACGGTTATCCGCTTCTGTATGCGGGTTCCCGCGACTCCCGTTTTCGGATCATCGCCCTCGATCGTGCGCAACCAACCGAGATTTGGGGGTTGGAGGCAAGCTCAGTAGCCGGCATGTGGAACAACGATTGGGACTCCAGCCCGGTGATCGTGAACGATACGTTGCTGGTTGGGGGCGAAAATTCCTGGTGGTTTGCGGTCAAGCTGGGCCGAGATCGCGACGAAACAGGACAGGTGACAGTACAACCTGAGGTTTTCTATCAGACACCAATGTGGACTGATGACTTGCTGGCGGCTGTCGGCCGACAGCAATCGGTCGAGAGTTCGACGGCTGTATTTGGTGATGTCGCCTATGCCGCCAATAGCGCAGGACGGGTCGTGGGAATCAACATCTCCCCCGACTTCAGCGAGGAGGATCGAATCGTCTTCGACTTCTGGATGGGCGACGACGTCGATGCATCCATAGTGATTGACGAGCAAGGCATGCTCTACGTGGCCAGCGAAATCGACCTCGCAACAGCACGGGGCACCGAGATCGGTCAACTCGCCAAGTTGGATCCATCCCAGCCGGATGAGCCGCTGGTGTGGAGCATTGCGATCCCTGCCGCAGACGGAATCGCAGGCGGGGTTTGGGCAACACCGGCATTGTCAGGATCGGTGATCTTTGTGCCAACCAATGTGGGCGACCTGCTTGCTGTGGATACTGCAACGGGATCCATCTTGTGGAGCGACGACGTCGGCCCACACGCCTGGTCCTCGCCAGTCATCGTCGATGACTCGCTGGTGATTGCAGTGGATTGCGAAACCAATTCAGGCTTCAGGGCATATGACATCAGCGATCCGACGCATCCGCTCGTGAGATGGGAATCACAAGTCACCGGTGGATGTATCGAGTCAACGCCAGCGGTCTGGGGCGGACGCCTGTTCGTCGGATCGAGAGATGGGTTCTTTTATTCGTTGGGAGCGAACTAGTGGCTGCAAAAAACAAACCAAGTGCAAGTGTTGCCGTCGGACAAGGGGTCATCGGCTTTGGGTTGGTGACTGTCGGTGTCATCGGGACCCTGGCGACCGTTCTCGGCTTCTTCGGCTCAACATGGTGGCTATTCGACCTTGCCGCCAACTTCCGCGCTCACCTTGCCGTCGTGCTCCTCATTGTGGCGTTGCTCTACGCACTTGTGTTCTCCAAAGCCACCGGCCTGTTCTTTATGGCGATGGCCATGGTGAACGGTCTCTTGGTACTCCCCCTGTACTTAGGTTCTCCTGAGGCAACCGCCGATGACGATAGGTTGCAGATCGTCAGTTTCAGCGTGGAGCAACGCAACTCCATCCGGGACCAGACTTTCCGCTGGGTCGACACTCTCGACGCCGACCTCATTGTGCTCCTCGACACCACGGACGACTGGAGCCGACCCTCGGAGCGACTCGATGGGTACAGCATCGAATCCCAGATCCCGGTTGACCGCACGTTCGGCATCACGATCCTTTCCCCGGATGGCGTAGAGGCACAGCTTCTCAGGATCAGCCGGCTACGCGACTCGGCAGTGCGTATCGAAGCAGCGATCGGTGACGAACCGATCGCGATCTATGCGATCCAAGCCCGGTCGATGGGCAACGGCACAGACGCCGCTCATCGTGACGAGTACCTGGCTGAGATTGCGCGCATGGCACGTGCGGAGACCCTCCCAACCGTCGTGGTCGGGGATCTGCAGGCAACTCCTTGGTCTCATGCGTTCCGCAATCTTGCGTCGACCGCAGACCTCAAGAACTCCATGGATAGCTTCGGTCTGCAAACGACCTGGCCCGCCGATCGCTGGGCCTTCTTCCGACTGCCGGTCGACCACCTGTTGCACAGCGACGACCTGACGACCGTCGATAGGTATCTGGGACCAACGTTCGGTGTGGACCATCGCCCGATCGTCGTAACCATCGCAAAGGCCTAGCCCAGCGGCAAGGCCGAGCACGCAAGCTGCTCTGATTCGGCATTGCCGAATCAGAGCAGCCGCTAGCCTCCATTGCCATGCTTTACGACTACACCTCAATAACCGCCGACCGCGTTACCGAAATAGCCGATGACGCTATCGCTAGCGCCGACTCGTTGGTTGCGGATGCCGTCACCAGTGAGCCGCGCTCCTGGGCCACCACAATCGCACCCCTCGAGCAAGCAGGGACAATCATGGGGGACGCATATGGCCAGTCCCCGTTCATGGCGAGGGTCCATCCGGACAAAGAGGTGCGCGATCGCGCCACAGAAGTTGAGGAGCAGCTGACCAAATGGGGAACAGATCTGATGTTCCGCCCCGATCTCTTTGCTGCGGTCAAGGAATACTCCGCAACCGACGAAGCACAGTCTCTCACCGGCACCAAAGTGCGATTGGTCGAATTCTGGCTGCGCGACTTCCGCCGCGCCGGCCACGAGCTGTCGGAGAGCGACCAGGCCGAACTGCAGCGTCTCCAGAAGCGGCTGATCGAGCTGCAGGTCGAGTACTCAAAGAACCTCGACGAGTGGGAAGACTCGATCGAGGTAACCCGCGACGATCTGCGCGGTCTCCCCGACGAGTACATCGACGGTCTCAAGGCGGGAGCCACCGAAGGGACTCTGCAAGTTGGGATGGCCTATCCCGACTACATCCCTTTCATTGAGCAAGCCGAGCGCCGTGATCTGCGGAAAGCTCTTCAATTCAAGTTCTGGAACCGTGCTGCCGTCCGGAACGAGCCGCTCCTGGCCCAAGCCATTCAACTCCGCAGCCAGATGGCGGCTCTCTTCGGTCTTCCGACTTGGGCCCACTTTGCGATGGAGCTCAAGATGGCAAGGAACCCGGAGGCCGTCAACAACTTCTACGATTCGATAGTCCCTCAGCTGACACCGAAACGGGATACCGACATCGCCGTCATGGCAGAAATGTTGAAAGACGACGGCGATCTCAGCGAAGAGCTTGGCGGCGCCAATCTGCAGTCGTGGGACAGCTCCTACTACGCAACCCAGCTTCGCAAACGCGACTTTGGCATCGACCAGAACGAGGTCGCCCGGTACTTTCCCCTCGAGCAAGTCGTCGATGGCATGTTCGACATCACCGGTGATGTCTTCGGCCTCGTGTACCAGCGTGTCGCCAATGCCCAAGCATGGCATCCGGACGTGTTCCTCTACGAGATCCGCAACGCCGGCGAAACCGAGCCGATTGCCTACTTCTACGCCGACCTCTTTCCAAGGGAAGGCAAGTTCGGACACGCGGCTGCGTTCCCGCTGGTCTCGGGCCAGCTTCTCGAGGATGGCTCCTACCGGAAGCCGATCGCGGCAATAGTGGCCAACTTCACAAAGCCAACCGACTCAGCGCCTTCCCTGTTGAAGCACGACGAGGCCTTGACCCTGTTCCACGAATTCGGCCACATCCTCCATTTCTGTCTGACAACAGTCGACGTGATGAGGTTCGCCGGCTTTGACACCGAATGGGACTTCGTCGAAGCACCATCGCAGATCATGGAGCACTGGATGTGGCAGCCTGAGGTGCTGCAACGATTCGCCCGCCATCACGAGACAGGCGACCCGATCCCCGACGACCTCGTGGAACGATTGGTTGCCGCTCGAGATCTGAACATTGGCCTCGCAACCATGAGACAGATCTTCCTTGGCAGATTCGACATGAATCTGCACGGCTCGACCGAGAGCGTCACCGTGGACCGGGCATCCCGCGATGCATATACGCTCACCGGCTTCCCGTTCTACGAAGGTACGCACTTTGGTGCAAGCTTCGGACATCTCATGGGAGGCTACGACGCTGGCTACTACGGGTACCTGTGGTCGAAGGTCTACGGAGACGACATGTTCTCTGTCTTCAAAGAGGAAGGCATTCTCAGCCCTGCGGTCGGCCGTCGCTATCGCGACGAGGTGCTGGCAATGGGGCACAGCAGGGATGCCATCGACCACCTGCGAGCGTTTCTGGGCAGGGAACCATCCACGGATGCATTCTTAGAGGACCTCGGTCTCCAGTAGCCGATGACTCTGGTTCTTGGACCCTCGTTTGCTGCTGTAATCAGGGTGTGACGACTCGTACAGCTGAGCACCTCGTGGTCTGGCCGTTGATCGTCTTCACCGGCCTGGTATTCGGGATCAGCGGGCTCCTATCAAAATCTCTGATCGACCGCGGTGTCGACTCGTTCACGGTCACGGCGGTACCGTTTCTCATCGGAGGTGGCGTCGCCTGGCTCGTCGCGTGGCGGGCCGGGGACATCCGCTGGCGGGCACTTGGGGCCGGTGCGGCGCTGGGGGTAATCAACTCTTCGGTGCCGGCGTTGTTGTTCAACATTGGGTTTGAGACCCTTTCCGCAGGGCTGGTCACGCTGATCCTGTCGCTCGGACCCGTTCTCACCGCTGCCCTCGCTCATCTGGTATTCGAGGACGAGCGATTCACCAGGATGAAGGGACTGGGTTTGGTGCTGGCATTTGCAGGCGTTGCTGCCTTGATCGCGGCACCCGGTGTGATCGAAGGAGCGTCGTACCGCGGTGCGGCGTGGACCTTCGCAGGGGCGCTGCTCGCAGGTGGGAGCGCCATTCTGATGCGCCTGTACGCGGTCCGTCACGGGGCACTCGCACTTATACCGCCGCAACTTGCCGTTGCGGGGGTGACCCCAATTGTGGCGGGCATCGTCTTTGGCCGAACGCTGGTGCCAGAAGGCGGTTTCGCCGGCAATGACCTCCTGATCATGGCGGTGATCGGCGTTGGTGCGAGCTACGCCGGTGTGCGTACCCTGCTGCTCGCCAATCAAAGGGGCACAACGGGTCAGGTCGCGATGGTCGCCTACCTGATCCCGCTGGTCGGCGTCGGTGGCGGAATCATCTTCCTTGATGAGCGTCTGACCCCGTGGATAGTCGTTGGCGGCGGGCTGATCCTCGCCGGGATTGCCCTCGGGGGAAGGGCGAGCTCAGCCCAGGAACCGCAAGGCGTCGAAGGTGTATAGCCCAGCTGATCAAGGCGCCTTCATCGCTATGTCGAATAGGGCGACTCGGTCGACCTTGCCTCCTGCCAACAACGGAATGGCATCGACGAATGCCCAGTGCTTGGGGATTTCGTGTCGGGCCAGACGTTCCTGCGCCCACCGTTCGATGCGTGGCTGCGAGTCGATGTCTCCCACGACGACCGCGACCAGCACTTGGCCCCACTCCGGGTCAGGTACACCAACGACCTCGACCCTATCGAAAGACTGATAGGCGCTGAGGACGTCGGCAACTCTCGCTGGGAACACATTCTCCCCGCCGGTGACGACCATGTCGTCGGCTCTCCCCAATACGACGAGCCTTCCCTTGTCGTCGAGGTAGCCGATGTCCCCGGTTCGATAACTGCCGTCTCGATCAGGTTCACCAAGGTAGCCGGGCGAGACTGCGGGACCCGAGATGACGATTTCGCCTACACCCGCTTCGCCGGTGCTCACCTCCATCGCGGCCAGAGGCCGCCCCGCGGTGCCCAGCGACTCGAATGCCTCGCCGGGAGCAACGGTGGCGATCTGAGAACCGGCCTCGGTCATGCCGTACGTCTGCAGAATCGGCAGCCCCGCATCAAGACCTTGCTCGACCAGGTCGCGACTTGCCACGGCACCACCCATCAACACCGCACCCAGGCCAGCGTAAGGACCAGGATTGGCCGCCAGGATCCGGTAGAGCATTGTCGGCACCAGACTCACCATGGATACCGACCCGTCCTTCATCGCAGCGGAGGTGCGCTGCGGATCGAACTTCTCATGGAGAACCACTGCACCGCCGGCTGCCGCCGACCTCCACAGGATCGAAAGACCACCGACATGAAACAGCGGCAACGTCATCAACCACCGATCGGCAGCCGTGTTGCCAATTCGTTGCTCCGAGGCAGCCACCGCGGCCGCCACATTGCTATGAGTGAGCCGCACTGGGCGAGGATCGCCGCCACTGCCCGAGGTGAGGACGACCGTGTGCAGCAACGCATCAGGGGTCGAATCATGCTCAACGTCCCAAATACGACCAAGATCTGTCTCCCATTGGGCGCGCAGCGGTGAGTTCTGGTCGATGACAACGGGGGCGGCTCCAATCCGCCAGACGCCCCAGAGAAGCGAGATCAGTGAAAGGTCGGCACCGCCGACGGCAATAGGGATGATGTCACCGGTGGTGACACTATTTGCCTGTAGCCGTGCAACCGTCTTGTCGGCAAGCGCGTTGAGCTCGCCATACGAGATTTCCGCTCCATCGTCGGTGACCAAAGCCAATGAGTGCGGGTTGGCTGCCGCCACGTGCGCCAGCCAGTCTGTGTCGGGCGGTTGAACTGTCATGTGGGTCACTACAGTATCGCTCGATTCCGATTTGGAGGCATTTGTGGTTTCGGAGATATTCGATGCGACGGCCTGGGAGCCGATTGCCAACTTCAACTTCACCGATATCACCTATCACCGCGCTCGTGACGTGGGTGCGGTCCGGATTGCTTTTGATCGACCCGAGGTCCGCAACGCTTTCCGGCCGGACACAGTCGACGAGCTCTTCACCGCACTGGATCACGCCAGGATGACCTCCGACATCGGCTGTGTGTTGCTGACCGGAAACGGGCCGTCGCCCAAGGACGGCGGTTGGGCATTCTGTTCGGGCGGTGATCAACGCATCCGCGGCAAGGATGGATACCAGTACGAGGACGGCGATGGCATCGACCCCGCAAAGCTCGGACGCCTGCACATCCTCGAGGTTCAGAGATTGATCCGGTTTATGCCAAAGGTTGTGATCGCGGTGGTACCCGGCTGGGCCGTCGGTGGTGGCCACTCACTCCACGTCGTCTGTGACCTCACGTTGGCTTCCGAGGAACATGCGGTGTTCAAACAAACCGACGCCGACGTTGCCAGCTTTGACGGTGGGTACGGGTCGGCGCTCCTCGCCCGCCAAGTAGGACAAAAACGAGCCAGGGAGATCTTCTTTCTTGGCCGCGACTATTCGGCACAGGAAGCGTTCGACATGGGAGCAGCCAACGCAGCGGTCCCCCACGCTGATCTAGAGAAGGTGGCTCTGGAGTGGGCGGCTGAGATCACCGCCAAGAGCCCAACTGCGCAACGCATGCTCAAATATGCGTTCAACCTGCCGGATGAAGGTCTCGTGGGCCAACAGCTATTCGCAGGAGAGGCAACCCGATTGGCTTATGGGACCGAGGAAGCGCAGGAAGGCCGCGATGCCTTCCTCGAGAAACGGAAGCAGGACTACCGCCAATTCCCATGGCACTTCTAGAGGACGTTTCGCCGGCTCGGGACACCGCAAAGTGAGACCGTCACTCGGCTCCTGGATACTGGCGGCACGGCCACCGACGCTGTGGGCTGCGGTCGCTCCGGTGCTGGTTGGGACCGCGATGGCAGTACGGGCCGATGCATATCGCACCGATGCAGCGATCGTCACCATGGTTGCGGCTCTGCTGATCCAGATCGGCGTCAACTTCGCCAACGATGTTGCCGACGGAACCCGTGGTACCGACGAGAATCGTATCGGTCCGACGCGGGCCGTCGCCGCCGGACTGATCACACCACGTCAGATGTGGTTCGGGATCGCATGGGCCTTCGGACTTGCTGCGATTGCGGGTCTCTATCTGATCAAGCTCGGCGGCCCTTGGATCTTGGTCATCGGGATCGCCTCAATTGTCGCCGCCCTCGGGTATACAAACGGACCGATTCCCTACGGGTACTACGGGCTCGGCGAAGTCTTTGTATTCATCTTCTTCGGACTGGTGGCTACTGCAGGCACCAGGTATGTCTTCGATCGGTCGATCGAGGCAGGAACCTGGGTCGGTGGCGTGTCGATGGGGCTCCTCGCTAGTGCGATACTCATCGCTAACAACGTCCGCGACATTGAGACAGATCGGACAGCGGACAAACGCACCTTGGCCGTCATCATGGGTCGGGAAGCCGCGGTCATGCTCTATGCAATCTGCATCGTCGGTTCCTTGCTGATCCCGCCACTCGGCATTGCGGTCGATTGGCTGCCCGCCGGCGCTCTGCTGATTCTTGCGGCGCTTCCCCTCGGTTTCCCCATGATCAGAACACTGCAGCGAGAGCGCAGTGGCCCAGCCCTCGTCGGCGTCTTAAAAGGAACAGCTCGTCTCCAAATAGTCGCCGCAGCGCTACTTTCAATCGGAATCCTCATCTGACGGAAACCGCTCTATCCTCCCCGCATTAGACCCATCCTGGAGTACCAATGAAGCTTCTTCCTCTCGTATACGTGACCGACATGGACCGCTCGGTCGACTTCTATTCGAAGTTGCTGCCCGCGTCGTCAATCGTGACCTCGTCACCGTATTGGACCGAGCTGCAGGTCGGGGGCGCCTCCCTCGCACTCCACATCTCTGAGACCGTTGATCATGACGCAGACGGCATGGGTCTGGGTCTGGATGCGGCAACATCACTCGAAGACGTCGTGGCTCAGCTCGGCGAAGCGGGCATCAAGCCGAGTGGTGAGATCTGTGCGCAACCGTTTGGACGCTCGATCTCGGTCCAAGATCCTGACGGTCTCGTCATTCAGATCAACGAGCACTCGGTTCCCGCCACCAACTAGCGGGCCATACCCGCTGCTAGATTTGCCAACTATGACCGAGCCGCTGGTTTGCGCCTCAAACCTCACAAAACACTTCGGTGACTTCGTTGCCGTCGACTCCGTCGACTTCTCCGTCAAGCCGGGTGAAGTCTTCGGTTTCCTCGGCCCCAACGGTGCAGGCAAGAGTTCCACTATGAAGATGATCGGGGCCGTGTCTCCGGTCACCGATGGAGCTCTTACAGTCTTCGGGCTGGATCCTGACCAGGACGGCCCTGCCATCAGAGGACGGCTCGGCGTAGTCCCCCAGGACAACCTTCTCGATACCGAACTGACGGTTTTCGAGAACCTCTTCATCTACGGACGCTATTTCGACCTACCCAAGCCGGTTATCCGTGATCGGATCGATGAGCTTCTCGACTTTGCTCAGCTCGGAGAGCGCCGCAACGATCTAGTGGAGCCCTTGTCAGGCGGAATGAAACGTCGGCTCACCATCGCCCGCGCCTTGATCAACCAGCCCGACCTGATGCTTCTCGATGAGCCGACTACCGGACTCGATCCGCAAGCACGGCACGCTCTCTGGGATCGGTTGTACCGACTCAAACAGCAGGGAGTCACCTTGATCATCACAACCCACTACATGGACGAGGCAGAGCAGCTGTGTGACCGACTGGTGGTTATGGACAAGGGCAAGATCGTCGCCGAAGGCTCGCCGCAAGAACTCATCGAGCGCTATGCAACACGTGAGGTGGTCGAGTTGCGCTTCCCCATCGGCGAGACCCCTGGTGAGGACAAACTCGACGGGTTGGCGAAACGTATCGAAGCACTACCCGATCGCACTCTGCTCTACACGGACAACGCTGAGCAGTCCCTCCTCGATCTCAACGAGCGTCCCTTGCCCATCGAGAGCACGATCGTGCGCCGCGCCACCTTGGAGGATGTGTTCCTCCGTCTCACCGGCCGAACGTTGGTTGACTAGTGGTCACACCAGGGTCGATGCTGGTTGTCGAGCGGCACGCTCGTGTCTATCGAAGGACGTGGCGTGGCTCGGTCATCAGCACATTCGCAAATCCAATCCTGTATCTGCTGGCGATGGGCCTGGGGCTGGGGAGCCTTGTCGACCAAGGCGGCGGATCCGTCCAGCTTGACCACGACTACCTCACATGGCTTGCCCCAGGGCTGCTTGCTGCCGCCACCATGATGACGGCAACCGGCGAGTCTCTGTATCCGGTGATGGCCGGCATGAAATGGAACAAGTACTACAGCGATGCGCTGTCGACCCCCGTCTCAACCCACGACTTGGTCGTCGGCCACTTCGGATGGCTCACACTGCGGGTTCTGTTCACCGCGGTCGTCTTTAGCGGAGTGATGGTGACCTTCGGTTCGATCGGTTTCTCTCGTGTGCTGCTAGTCATCCCTCCTTCCGTGCTGGCAGGGCTTGCTTTTGCGGGGCCGGTCACGGCCTACGCCGCCCGGCTCGAGAAGGAGACTGGACTCTCTGCAGTCTTCCGTTTCGTCATCACACCGCTGTTCTTGTTCTCGGGGATCTTCTTTCCGATCGAGCAACTCCCCGACTGGATGGAGCCGATCGCATATGCCACACCGCTGTGGCATGGCGTCGAGCTGACCCGAGCCAGCGCCCTCGGCATCGAAACGGCCCTGCATCCGGCCGTCCACATCGCAGTCATGGTTGCGTTCCTCGCAGTCGGTGCCGCCATCGCCAACCGACTCTTTCACAAGAGGCTCGTCGTATGACCACGACGCTCAGCCGCCGTATCCTGCCGCCGTCGGTTGACCGGATCCGCTCCCGCTACGTGCTGGAGCGGAATGTGCTCGTCTATCGCAGACTGTGGTTGATCGTCCTCTCAGGCTTCTTCGAACCGGTCTTCTACCTGTTCTCCATCGGCATCGGGATCAGCGAGTTGGTTGGGGACGTAGTCGGGCCCAATGGCCAACTCGTCGAGTACACGGCGTTTGTCGCACCTGCTCTCCTGGCCGCCTCTGCCATGAACGGTGCGGTCTTCGAATCGACGATGAACATCTTCTACAAGCTGAAGTGGGCCAAGACCTACGACGGCATGTTGGCGGCCCCGTTGAGCGTCTGGGACATCGCTATCGGCGAGATCTCATGGTCTCAGATCCGCGGCGGTCTCTATGCGGGAGCATTCTTGATCGTCATGCTCCGCATGGATCTGCTGCAATCGTGGTGGTCGATATTGGCTCTGCCCGCCGCCTTGCTGATCGGTGTTGCGTTTGGTGCCGCCGGATTCGCAACGACGACCTATCTCAAGAGCTGGCAGGACTTCGATCTGATCACTCTCGTGACGATGCTGCTGTTTCTGTTCTCCGCGACATTCTTCCCGCTCGATGTATACCCACCGGTGTTGCAAGCCATCGCACAGATCTCGCCGCTGTACCACGGTGTCGAGATCATCAGGGCGCTGACGCTTGGTGCGGTGGACAGCGGGATTTGGGTCCACATCGGCTTTCTTGTGGTCATGACGATCGTCGGTTTGACCATCACGGCCCGTAGGCTCGAGCAACTTCTCAAGGCCTAGATGCATCAAGCGCACACGTGTGCCCTGATGGGAAAGCGACCAGGGGACACGTGTGAATCGTTGGACCAATGGCGGCCCAATGAACCTTCATCGTGATTGCCCGACAATCGTGCGCCGAGGGGGCCAACGTCCCTTTGCGTCCCAGCCTGGGCACTTTGTGACCGTCGACCGACGGCTAGGAGCGACTCGCCCCAAGCATCGAATTGATGAGACCGGCACCGGTCGCCGAATCGTCGACGGTTACCACCAGGTCGGGCTTGCCGGTGCGGACCAACCGCAGGCCGTCGCCGCCGCGGGCTACCACCGCACGAACGTCGGGTCTGACACGATAGCCCCATCCCCCGTAGGCCATTGGGCTGACCGTCTCCACCTCTGCGTTGGCTATCTCACTCAGTGGAACGATCCACGATGGAAAGCCCAGCCAACCCATACTGACCACAACCCCCCGCTGGCTGACCGTCGTGCGAACATCGGCAAACGTCACGAGCACCAACCCGATCAGAATGAACACGACCGTGCTCAATCCCCATGTCGCCAAGCCGATGATCAGCGATACCGCCCCAAGCACGTACGGCAGCTTGCCTGTGCCGTGACTCGACCACACGGCATGAGTCGGGTTGGCAACATCAAGAACCGGCCGGTCGGCGTTGGGCCGACTCGTGGGGCGACCCCCAGCCAGCCACCACCCAGCCATACCGGCGCCACCGGCGACAGCCAAGAGCAGCAGTATTCCGACAACGCTAAGTCCCCCGGCGGCATGCCAATCTGTCTGACCTCGGTTGGCCAGAACCGACAGCCAGCCCACACCAGCCAACAGGGCCCCGATCGCACAGAGACCGGCGATGAAGGACGCCGCCTCATCCGGGATTCGATTGACAACGCGAACGACAGAAATGTGGACGGCGGCCATGATCCCGACCAGCAGCGCCAACAAGACGGCAGGCGGCATTGCGCCGTCGGCGGCCCCGTTCAGACCCCAGTGTGAAGCCATCGGGTTTGGCAGCTCACTCCAGTTCAAGGCAAACGGCAGGCCAAGCGCACCGTAGATCGCCAAGGGTATGAGACCGAGGGTCAGCCATCGAGGCAGATTCATGAGTATTCCTTCCTCAGCATTCTTACGACCTCATCCGCGGTCAAACCTTGTCTGCTTGCCTCCGCGGCGAGGTCTGCGATCCTCTGATGTATCCCCGCCGATGCGACTGACCCCTGGCGCACGATGGCCCCACGGCCCCGCCGGAGTTCGATCAGCCCTTCCTCACGGAGATCGTTGTAAGCACGAAGGACTGTGTGCATGTTGACGTCGAGCGACTGTGCCAGGTCACGGGCAGCGGGAAGCCGATCCCCGACCGCAACCTCACCGGCACCGACTGCGCGTCGTACTGCGGCCGCTATTTGCGCATAAAGCGGGAGACCGCTCTCGGGGTTGAGTTCAAGCAACATTGTTATAACAACCCTAGAACAACTAGATAAATGTGTCAATAACGATCCTCGGGGTCATGGCACCGGTAATCTTCGCCACCGATGTCAGAACCCAACCGCCGATTCGCCACCGTCCTCGCAGCCACGCTCGCCGACTGCGGGGTGCGCCACGTATGTGTTTCTCCCGGTTCCCGCAATACACCGCTGATCGCGGGCTTTGCTGCGGAAGACCGGCTGCAGAAATGGACGCTGCTCGACGAACGGTCCGCGGGGTTCTTTGCGATCGGACTGGCCAGGGTCACCGGCACCCCTGTCGTGATCAGCTGCACCTCAGGGACCGCGGCGGCCGAATACCACCCTGCAGTTGTTGAAGCCAGCCAAAGCCACGTTCCCTTGCTTGTACTCACCGCTGACCGGCCCGAGGAGTTGCGCAACGTTGGCGCACCGCAAACCATCGATCAGCTTTCTCTATACGGCTCCTCCACCAAACTGTTCATCGATGCACCGCCACCGGGCCCAACATCCGCCGTTGGCCATGCGAGCGAACTCGCCGTTCGTGCTTGGACCGCAGCCACCACAGGGACGCCCGGCCCCGTCCATCTCAATTTGCCATTCCGCGAGCCTCTTCTTGGCAAGACCGAGTCGATCGCCAATCCGCCGGTACCCGTCGTAACGGCCGCCGAGGTTGCGGCCCTGGATCTGGCCAACGTCGCCGGCCAATTCGATGGGCGCAAAGGGATCATCGTCGCCGGCCGCAGTGACGACCCTGAGTTCGCCTCCGCCTGTGCTGACCTAGCCGCGGCAACCGGCTGGCCCATCTTCGCCGACCCGTTGTCCGGTATCCGTCACGGGACCCATCCGCTCGACAGAGTGTTGGCCTACGGCGATCTTCTCGCGACAGCAGGCGCCCTCGAGCAGCTCAAACCAGAAATCGTGGCCCGCTTTGGCCCGGTCCCGACCTCGAAGCCAGTCTGGCGATGGCTCGAAGACCACCCGGAAATCGACCAGATCCTCATCGATCCCGAGGCCCGCGATGCCACCAATAGCGCGACGACAACTGTCGCCGTCCCGGTCACCGCGGCAGCGAGGGCGCTAGTAGGCGATATCACCGCACCGGCACCATCCGGATGGGCGGAGAGCTGGGCCGCCGTGGACGAAGCAGCAGGGCACGCCGTCGAAGCAGAACTGCAGTCGGCTTCGTTCCCCAACGAGCCGGTTGTTGCGCTCGAGGTTGTGGCCTCCGCCCCAGCCGGCTCCATCGTTACGGTGGGGTCATCGATGCCGATCCGTGATGTTGACACATTCAGTGGCAAGTCGGCCACGTCGCTGCGGATCTTTGGCAACCGTGGCACCAATGGCATCGATGGCATAGTCTCGGCTGCGCTGGGAACTGCAGCCAGCGGTTCGACTGCATTCACCCTCGTTGGCGATGTGTCGCTCTTTCACGACATCAACGCGCTGGGTTCCGCGGTGCAGCTCGGCCTGCCGTTGACCATTGTGGTTGTGAACAACGATGGCGGGGGTATCTTTCACTTCCTGCCCCATCATGACCCGGCCGTTCTGCCGCCGGAAACCTTCGATCGGTACCTGGCAACACCGCACGGCACCGACTTCGTCCCGATCGCAGCGGCATTTGGGCTCGATGCCTACGACGTGAGCAACCATGAAGAGCTGACCCGTTTGCTGAGGACACCTGCCGAGCGCCCCCGACTCATCCAGGTGAAGACCGACCGAAACCTCAACCTCCAATTGCACCGCAGCGTGGCCGCCGCGGTGGAACTGACGCTAGGTGGCTGCAAGAAGGGTTAGTAGCGGTTGGAACTTGAGCCGTGTCTCCACAAGCTCAGCGGCAGGATCCGAATCTGCGACTATTCCGTTGCCGGCGTACAGCCGGGACGTGACACCGTCGATCAATGCACAGCGCAAGGCCAGAGCAACCTGGGCACCGCCTCCCGGATCGATCCAGCCGATTCCTCCTGAATACCAACCGCGATCGATGACTTCCGCCTTGTCGATGAACGCCAGCGCCTCGGCTCGCGGTGTCCCCCCGACGGCAGGCGTGGGGTGTACCGAAGAGAGAACGTCAAACGTCGAAATCCCTTCGCACAAGGTCCCTTCGATTTCGGTGGAGAGGTGTTGCACGGTCGCCATGCGACGTAGAGCTGGAACATCCGGATACTCGAGACGCGATGTCATCTTGTCGAGACGCGAAATCAAGTCATCAACGACAATCGCGTGCTCAGCCCTGTCTTTGGCGCTGGCCAACAACTCACGTCCCACTGCGATGTCATCGTCACCCTTGCCTCTTCGTGCCGAACCGGCCAACGGGTTGATCCAAATGTCGCGCCCCCGCTGCGCTAGCAGCAATTCGGGACTCGCTCCAACAAACGCCGAATGCCCCACAACCGCGGCATAGATGTAGCACGATGGATTGGCGCGGCCAAGGTGATAGACAAGCCCAAACGGCTCGGTCGCTCTCTCAGAGAGAACCTGAACAGAACGGGCAAGAACGACTTTCTGGAACGATCCCTCGGTGATAGCGCCGACCGCCTCGCCAACCTCTGACTGCCATTCCACAGTCGAAGGAACCGACTCAACTGTGTGCACACCAGGATCAGGGGGTGGAGGATCATCAAAGGCGACCAAGTCCGCAAGCAGTGCCAGAAGCGGATCAGGATCAGCACCGGCGGGTAGTGCCACGACAAGCCTGGTGCGGAGATCGTCCTTGACCACTGTTGCTGCAGGCAGGATTGCATCCGCTGCCCCAAAGCCATCCCATTCCGGCTGCGCAGGGCCGTGCGGGTGGAACGAGAAGCCAAGCGCGATACGGGCACCTGGGGCCAGCGTCGGCAGACCTGCGAGTCCGGTCGCGAGGGTGGAGAATCTGTCGATCCCCGATGCCGCAAATCGCATTGCCACGCCGAGGCTGGCGACCTCGTCACCGGCGGGTGTCCGGAAAAAGGAGCTTCTCGCAAACAGCGGTGCACCCGCACGCACAAAGGACAGCGGATCGCAGTCGACGGCCACAGATGCGGTACGCAGCTGAGTTGCGTCGGCGGTCAGCTGCTCGGCCAGTCTCGCCAATTGGGAATCAGTAAAAAGCACGAGGCACGATGCTAGTCCCTGCAGCGACACCAGAAGTGACGGTGTACGCCCGCCATCATGCCTGACCGAAGCTGGAAATGAACTCTGCCACCCGCTCGGCCACGAGGTGGGGGCGTTCCATCCACACGAAGTGCGACGCTCCGGGCACGACCTCCGCAACAGCCCGCGGCATCCTTTCGACCAACTCGCCTAGATACGGCTCTTGGTGGGTTGTCGAACGTTCCCCTGCGATCACCAGAACCGGAACATCGATCTCTGCCAGCCGATCCCAGGCTCGGTGATCAGTCGCCGCTGTGAAGAACTCCGCTTCGGATTCAGGGCTGCACTTGAGTACCACCGCATCACCGTCGTCAGAAAGCCCACCGCGTACGTAGGCTCGCATCGCCCGCTCTTCCCACCCGGCAAAGGCCAGCTTGGAAACCCAGTTGCTGAAGGCCGCCTCTCTACTTGTGAAACGATCCCGTCTTCGTAGCGCTCCATTGGCCATCGGATTGTCGGGGAATCGACCATAGGGAGGCGGAAAGATGATCGGCTCGACGAGCACCAGCCCGGAGAACAGGCCGGGACTGGCTAACTCCGCAAGCACCAGCGCGGCGCCTCCGGCGGAATGGCCAACACCGATCACGCCGGTGGCGTCCGCACAGAGCTCAACGACATCGCGGCCAGCATCCCACCAATCGAAAGGGCGATCCGGAACACCCGAATCACCGTGGGCCCGCTGGTCGATGGCGACCCCCCGCAGCTCCGGCACCATCGAATCCAGATCGTCGATAACAGGCTCGCAAAGCTCCTTGCAGAATCCGGTCGCATGGACAAAGACAACGAGAGGCTTGACGTCCGGCTCGCCCCATTCGGTGTACGCGATCTCGATGCCATCGCGGGCGGTGAAGGACCGGAAGGAATCTGGCACGGTGGCGCCGCTATTCCTCGTCGTCTAGCCGCCACGTGAGATCGGAGTTGA
Source organism: bacterium (assembly GCA_024228555.1). Lineage (GTDB taxonomy): Bacteria > Actinomycetota > Acidimicrobiia > Spongiisociales > UBA5794 > JAAETI01. Next base: position 27,239 of record JAAETI010000330.1, read on the forward strand.
CCTTGATTACGCCATCGAGGCGCCGACCCAACTCGGCCAGCAACCGGGCTTCGTTCCTCGTACCGATCTCACCGCTGAAGGTGACAACACCGTTCGAGACCTCGACCGTGATGTCGTCGGGATCGACAAACAGCACTCGCCGGAGCAGGTCTTCCCTTATCTCGTCTTCGATGATCTCATCGGGACGAGTGAAAGCCGCGACAACATCGAGCCGCGAGATGATACCGAGACTCCTACCGTTGCCGTCGGTCACAGGCAGCCGGTTCACGTCGTTGACGACCATCGTGCGAGCTGCGTCGGCGACAGTGGCATCTGGCGCGATCGTCAGAACCGACCGGTGCATTACTTGCTCGACGCGCTCGACCGGCTGTGGGTTGTCTGCCTCTTCACGAGCGACCTCGAGTCGAAGGAAGTCGGCTTCGGTGATGATGCCAACTACACACGACTCTTCATCACAAACCGGAAGACCACTCACCTTGTTGCGGACCATCAGCCGAGCTGCCGCCTTTATCGGTGTCTCCGGTGACGCAGTGATGACGTCTGCGGTCATCAGATCAACTACACGCATTCGCTGCGCTCCTTCAGATTGTGTGTTTTACCCATTGTTGCACCCCGGGGCCGCCAAAGCTGCTCAGAGCTCCGATAGAACGTCGCGTCGCGAGGGCAGCCAGGTGCCTGTCACCGGACGTATCTTGATGCGGGCATCGACAACGCTGAGACCACGTCCCGGTTCCGCCACCTTCACGGGGTTCATATCCATCTCGACAATCTCCGGCAGATCTGCAATTAGCGCCGAAACCCGCAACAGCGCATCTTCGACTGCCGCCACGTCGCCGGCCGGTCCACCCCGATATCCGGCAAGAAGTTTGGCCGACTTGACCTCTGCGATCATCTCCGCAGCATCAACATCGGTGAGCGGATGGATACGGAAGGCAACGTCGCCGATCAGCTCTACAAAGACACCACCGAGACCAAACACAATGAGAGGCCCAAAGTTGGGATCCTCGGTCATCCCGATAAGCACTTCATGGCCGCCCTCGACGTACTGCTGGACCAAAACACCATCGGGTTCAGCAACGGCCGCGGTCACCGCGGCGAAAGCATCTCTGACCTGATCATCACCCTCGACATCCAGGATCACGCCACCGACATCAGATTTGTGCAAAGCAGATTCGGAGATGACCTTGAGAACGACCGGGCATTCCATCGCCGACGCCTGCTCAACCGCCTCGTCCGCAGACTGGACCACCGCGGAAAGAGGCATCGCCAGCCCGTACGCACTGAGTATCGACTCGACGTCATCGGGGTCGAGCCAGCCGCCGCCGTCGTGTTGCAGCGCTTCGTCAACGATGGCGCGGGCCGCGATGAAGTCGATACCATCGAGTCGGACGATCGCTCCCTCATCCTTCTGCCGCCAGTTCTGATACTCAACAGCCCGCGCCAATGCGGTCGCCGCCTGCTCAGGGAATGGATAGGTGGGGATGCGCTTGTCGCCACTACTGAACAGAGCCGGAGCCCCACCAGAACTCATGTAGACGGTCAGGAAGGTCTTCTCTCCGTGGTATTCGAATGCGGCATCACGGATCGCCATTGCCATTTCCTCCGCACCCTCAGGCGCCGGCGGGATGAAGATTGTCATCAACGCATCGATTTCATCCGAGTTGAGCAGGATGTCGATGCATGCCGCATACTCCACCGGACCCGCCGATGCGATCATGTCGACGGGATTGGTGACAGATGCGTCTGCGGCAAGGACCGCCCTCATCTGGTTCTTGAGGTCGTCGCTGAATTCGACGACATCGAGCCCATTCGCCTCTAGTGCATCAACCGCCAGGATTCCGGGACCACCCGCATTGGTCAGGATCCCGACCCGCGAACCTTGGGGAAGCGGCTGGTTCGCCATCAGAGATGTCACATCAAAGAGCTCGGTCAGCGTGTCGGTACGTACGACACCGGCCTGCTTGAACAGCGTGTCGACGGCAACATCCAGGCTTGCCAGAGAACCAGTGTGGCTCGAGGCCGCCCGCGCCCCAGCCGCCGTGCGTCCGGATTTCACTGCAACGATCGGCTTCTGCTTGGCAATACGCCGTGCCGCCCTGGCAAACCGACGCGGGTTACCGAAGGACTCCATATAAAGCAATATCACGTCGGTGCCCGGATCAGATTCCCAATACAGAAGTAGGTCATCACCGGAGATGTCAGCCTGATTCCCGATAGAAATGAACGTGGAGATACCGATGTTCAACTGGGTTGCGTAGTCGAGGATGGCAATCCCGAGTGCACCGCTCTGACTCGACATTGCCACGTTGCCAGGAGGTGGCGAAAGCGGGCCAAACTGCCCATTCATGCTTACGGCGGAATCCATGTTGATGAGACCCATGCAGTTCGGTCCCACCATTCGCATCCCGGCATCCCGCACCGTTTGCATGAGGGTATCTTCGAGCTCCGCTCCGGCCTCGCCGGTCTCGGAGAAACCGGCGCTGATCACAACCAGACCTCGAACCTCCTTCTCAACACATTCAGCAACCACCGCGTTCACAAAGCGCGATGGCACAACGATGAACGCAAGATCAACACGACCCGGCACATCGGTAATGGATTTGTAGGCCTTCACAGATCGGACCACATCCGCTTTCGGATTGACTGGGAAGACCGGCCCAGTGAAATCCCCGTTGATGAGGTTCGTGAAGAGACGTCCACCAATCGAAAGCGGATCACGACTTGCCCCTATCACGGCAACCGCACTCGGGTAGAACACCGGCATCAGCGAAGCGGCGATGGCTCTCTGCTCATCGATCTCGTCGGCCTTGCCCAAGAACGGCGCCTCTGTCGTTGGAAACTCGACCTTGTACAGACCGTCATCTGGCTCCCGCCGCATCGGGTAGCCGGCATTACGAAAGACCCGAATCATCACGTGGTTGTCGGCGAGCACAGACGCACGAAACGCCGTTATACCTATCGGGACCGCATACGTGGTCAGGTAGCGGACAAGACGAGTGGCGATGCCCTTGCCCTGCTCAGCGTCGACCACGGCAAACGCGACGTCGGCAATATCGGGGCTGTTGATATCGCGCCAGTACCGGCCCACACCAACGATCTTGTCGCCACGCATCGCGACGAGGGCCATCCGATCCCGATAGTCGAGATGGGTGAATGCTTCGAGTTCCTCCGGCTCGAGCCGATCCTTTGCTTGGAAGAAACGGTGATAGACGGTTTGCCGAGACATCCGTCCCATCATGTCTTGGAGACCGTCAGCGTCGGTGGGGACGATGGGACGGACCCGGATTGTGGTTCCGTCACGAAGGGCAACATCCAGTTCCCAGTCGCTTGGATAATCTGGGGGCAGGGTTGGATCTGCAGTCATCAATGCTCCGCAACATGAGTGGTCGTTCTAGGGCGATTTGGACCAATTGTTCCACACGGCACAAAAGCAACGGCGGTGTACGCTGCGGCCATGAGACGAGCAGCCCTGATCGCAGCCTTGATTCTCGCGTCATGTGCCGGCGATGGCCAGACGAGCAGTCAGGACACTCCTGCTCCGACACTGACGACGCTTGCGGCCGCAACCACGCTCGCTCCAACAGCAACCACCGTTGTCGAACCAGAGGCCACGACCACTACATCGACGACGACAACCACCACCATGCCGGCAAACGCCGCCCCCGCGTTCGGTCTAACCCAGGTGGTGTTTGGCGATGGCGGATTCGTCGTGATCACGAACTGGGGCAATGACACAGGGACGCTGCACGGCTATTGGTTGTGTCAGGAGGTTTCGTATATGGCTCTCCCCGACGTGGCTCTCGCCCCTGGTGAGCAAGCTGTGATTGGTCTTTCGAAGTCACCTCCGCCAGATCTGGCGGGCATGACCGCAACGGTGGATCTCGGCCCGGCGATCGGACCGCTCGCACTCGATTCCGGCGAAGTGGCTCTGTACGATGCGATCGCGTTCGATGATCCGGAGCACATCACTGCGTACGTCGAATGGGGCGAAGGAGTGCACTCTCGATCCGCACTCGCCGCCGCAGCCGGTGTCTGGGAGGGAGACGCCGTCGATGTGTTCGACGATGCGCCGTCCATCTCGTCGGGGGTCTATCCCGCGATCGACAATCTGGCCTGGTTCGCCGACATCGGCGGCTGATACCGCAGAATCAGCAGGCTTTAGGATTTGTTAGCACTACCCCGACCCGGCCCTAAACCGCGGGCTGCCACAGTGGTTCTTGCTACGCCACGCAGCAAAGCAAAGAATCGCAAGGGTGGACGCCCCTCATCTGCCCATCATTCTTGCGAAGGTAAGAAGGACCCGCCATTAGCCCGGCGGGTCCTTCTACGTGGTAGCTGGACCGAATTTCACCTCAACACGAGCGCCTCCCAACGCCGATTCCCCCAATTTGAGGCCGCCACCGGTCCGCTCGGCGGCGCGGAGAACGATATCAAGGCCAAGACCCGTCGAGCCGCCCCCGCTTTCGCCACGCTCGTGCGCACTGTCATGCTCGAACCCGGTGCCGCTGTCTTCGACCACCAAAATCACTTGTCCATCCTCGTCGCCGGGACGAGCCTCGATCCGGTAGCCGGTCCCCGGGTCAGTGTGCGAGAACACATTGCCGAGCAGAGTGTCGACAAGCGCCCCCAAGTCCTGACCGCTGATCGCAACCGGCAGCCTCCCGCCCGAAGTATGGACATCGACCGGGCGGTCTTGCTCATCGGCCAGCACTTTCCAGAATGTCGCACGGTGCCGCACAATGGCGCCCAGGTCGGCATGCTCTGGTCCCCTTTCGACAGCAGGGCGCCGTGCCTCTTGGATCATCCGGTCAACCGCCGCCTCCATCCGATTGATGTCCTCGACCAGGACCTTCGATGCCTCGCTGTCGCTGAGCGTTTCCGCCTGGAGCCGCAACGCTGTCAGCGGAGTACGGAGCCGGTGGGACAGATCAGCAACCGATTCTCTCTCCTCGGCGAGCAGCAGCCGTAGTCGTTCTGCAAGGAAGTTGAAGGCAACACCGACGTCGGCAATCTCATCGGGACCCGAAGGGACCACCCTCCGATCGAGATCTCCGCCGCCAAGCGCCAACGCCGCCTCCGACAGTTCAGCGACGGGTCGCACGACGGATCTGCCAAGTCGATCGGCAGCAACAACGGCAACGATAACTAGGAATACACCGAGACCGGCGATCATGCCCCAGGCGACCCAGACACCCTCGGTGAGATCTGCCTCGGGCACGAACGCCCGCACCACGACGTCCACCCTCCGATCGGGAACGTCGGCCGACTCCAGTGGGACCAGCACCTCTGCCCCACCATCGGTGAAGGCGGTAAAGGCTCTCGCCTCGGAGAAGGCAACTTCGATGTTGTCGGTATTGAAGACAGGAGCTCCGGCCAATTCGCCGTCGGCAAACAGGATTGTCACCGCATCGGCTCCAGAACCGAATACTTCAATAACGTCTTGGGCGGCGGCAAGGGAGACCTGGCCATCGTCTTCGGGCGTGGTATTGACGGCAAGTGCAGTGGCGATCGCCTGAGCGAGCGTTTCGGAACGAGATAGAGCCCTGTTCTGTGCTTGATTGCTCAACAACAGTGCCAACGGGATCATGAATGCAATCACCACCAGGGTGCTGATGGCAAGGGATAGGATCGCGACGCGTTGTCTCATTCTTCTGGAGCGACCAGCTTGACCCCGACACCGAACACAGTCTGCAAGTAGCGACTTTCCGCTGCTGACTCACCGAGTTTCTTGCGAAGCCACGAGATATGGACATCAACCGTCTTCTCGCTGCCGCCATACGGCTGCCGCCAGACCTCGGCAAGAAGCTCTCGCTTGGAGACGACCTCACCTAGGCGCTCCGCAAGGAATCGCAATACGTCAAACTCCTTGGGACTCAGGTCGATCGGCTCTCCGTCGAGGCGCGCTTCACGGGCCGCAGCGTCAATCGCGAGATCTCCAACCATGAGAGGACCCTGCCGACCTTCGTTGCCGGTCCTGCGGAGAACCGCTCGCACTCTTGCTTCCAGCTGGTCAACCGAAAAGGGCTTGACCAGATAGTCATCAGCGCCGGCATCGAGAGTCCTAATCACATCTCGATCTTCGCTCCGTGCGGTGGCGACAATGATTGGGACTGCGCTGACTGCCCGGATCATTTTGAGCAGCTCGGTTCCGTCGAGATCGGGAAGCCCCATATCAAGGATGACGAGTTCCGGGGAGACGCGAACCACCGCCTGCAGACCCTCCATCGCGGTAGCCGTCGACTCGACGTCGTGCCCGCGGTCGGCGAGAACCCGCGCCACGAGTTCGCGAATCCGTTGTTCGTCTTCGATTATGACGACTGTTGCCATGAGGCAACCCTAGGTCGATCTGCAGGAATCTCAAGACCTCCTTAGCAATTCCTTAATCTATTCTTGGCAGGTGCAAAAGAAGGGAATAACCAGAATGGCTCCAATGCGGCAGAGACTCCTTCTCGTCGCCGGATGGGCTGCAGCTGCCGTCGTGGCCAGTTTGGTCTCAACGGGCGCAGTAGCGGTGGCAGGTGGGCAGGTTACAGACCGGCCCCTCCGCCCTCTCTCGGCGCCAGAAGTTGCTGCTCTGGCCGAGGAATGCGGGACAACTGAACGAGCGCCTTGCCTCCGGCAGCTCGACAACTCGGTAGTCACGGCATCCACGGTCGAAGCAGCGCCGGATTTGAACTCAAGCCTCAATGGCGGCGAGGAAGGAGTCTCCCCACCTCTCGACGACTCTATTGTCGATCCTCCTTCAGAGGATCCCCTCGACCCCGGTGCTGTGTTGGACGAGAGTCTCTTCCCTCCAGAAGATGAAGCCATCGTGCCCGAACCCCGAGCTGAGGTCGTTGACCTGGTCGGCGGACGCGTGAGCGTGTCGGGAGCTGATGGGGTTGTCACCGTGATCTGGGCGATCCCGAAGCCGGGTTTTGCCTCACTGCCGCCCACGGGACCCGAGGTAGCAACCGACTCGGTGACAGTGCTGCTTTCCGATGGCTCCCATCAATCGGTGCTTGTCGCCATCTGGTCATCACAGGAAGGACTCGTGATCGAGACAAGCGAAGGTGGCGCCGGTCTCGTCGACTCCTAGGCGAGAGCGATGAGTTCCAGCATCGACTCGTCAAAGAAGCCGGTTTCACCATCAGGCATCACGATCATTCGATCCGGCTGCAACGATTCAACGAATTCGGTGTCATGGCTGACCAGCAGCAGGGTTCCGGTGTACTGCCGCAGCGCCCCCAACAGTGCTTTCTTTGCCTGGGGATCGAGGTTGTTGGTTGGCTCATCCAACAACAGAACGTTGTCGCGCTGCACCACCAGCTGGGCCAAAGCCAGCTTGGTCTTCTCGCCCCCCGACAGCGTGCCGGCGTCCTGGTCGATCTTGTCGGCAAGCAGGAAGTGGCCAAGGATCGTTCGTAGATCCCTGTCTGGGATCTGCGACACCTCACGCATGTGATCAAGAACGGTCTTGCCAGCCTTGATCTGTTCGTGTTCCTGGGCGTAGTAGCCAAGCGTGGCCTTGTGACCGATAGCAACGTCACCCATGTCGGCGATCTCGACCCCCGCCAGGATGCGCAACAGGGTCGTCTTGCCGGCACCGTTCAGACCCATGATGATCATGCGCTCGCCACGATCAACGTCAACATCGACGTCGACAAAGACCACATTGTGGTCAAACGCCTTGGCCAACCCGGATGCCTTGAGCGGGGTTCGACCCGATGGCTCTGGCTGCGGGAAACGGACCGCAATCTTGCGAGCTTTCCCGCCGACATCAACACGCTTCACCTTCAGCTTCTCGACCCTGGTCTCCCATGAGCGAGCCCGCTTGGCCATCTTCTCCGTCGTCCCCTTGAAGCGGCGGATCCCTTCTTCCAGCCTGGCAATCTTCTCGTCTTGGTGCTTGCGCTCACGGCGGCGTTGCTCGCGGCGGCGGTCCTTCTCCTCGACGTAGAAGCTGTAGTTGCCCCGGTACGGCTCGAGATGGTGGTCATCAAGGGCCAGCACGGACGTGATCGACTTGTCGAGAAGGGGCAGGTCATGGCTAACCACCAGGAGACCGCCGACATAGTCGTCGAGAAACTCCATCAGCCACGCCTTGGCATCCAGGTCCAGGTGGTTGGTCGGCTCATCCAAGATCAGCACATCGGTTTCGGCGAAGAGAACTCGCGCCAGCTCCACACGGCGCCGCTGTCCCCCAGACATGGTGGCAACACGCTGAAACAGATCCTCACCTTTGATCCCCACCGATGCCGCAAAGCGTTTCGCTTCTGCCTTGGCCACATAGCCACCGCGTGCAGTGAACTCGTCGTCAAGACGGCTGAATCGGGCGATCAACCGGTCTCGTTCTTCACCGTCGGCTGCCTCCATCTTGATACGGACCTTCTCCATCCGTCTCTCCAGAGTCCCGATATCGCGGGCAGTCAACACCCTCTCGAGGGCGTTCACCTGGTCGTCGATCAGCTCGGTGATCGCAGCCTCTTGAGAGAGATAGCCGACCACGCCGCTCCTGCGGATCGCTCCTTCGGCCTGCTCCAACTCACCGGCGAGAGTGCGCAGCAATGTGGTCTTGCCAGCACCGTTTGGTCCGACGAGCCCAATCTTGTCGCCACCATGAATCGAGAACGAAGCCTCGCTGATCAGCGGGCGCGCTCCGGCCTCAATCGCCAAGTCTCTGACAATTATCACTGTTCACCCAATCTGGCATTGGCCGAGCGGCGAACTCGGCGCAGAATGCTGAAGACCGCCCTGACGGAGTAGACGGCACTCCGTCGCGAGATTGCCGCCGAAGCTGGACCCAGCACAATGTGGCGGAGGCCGGCATCGACATAGTCCTCGAGGCTCTCTCTCACCACGTCGGGGGTCCCCCACAACATGTTGTCGGCAACGACGTCGACCGGCACTTTGGCGATGGCATCATCGATCTTCTGTACCGGATAGTCCGAAGGAATGAAGTCGACAAGGCCACGGAATTTGCGACCGAACGGATGCTCCTGACCGTTACGGAGCCACAGGGAAGCAGGAGCGAGGAGCGCCAGGAACCGCATGATCCTCGTGTCGAGGTACCGCCTGGCTTCTCGCTCTGACCGAGCCACCACTACCAGCAATTGAGCCGCGGGAACGATCAGTCGACCGTCACGGCCCGCGGTCTTCGCCGCATCTCGGATCTTGGCCAATGACGTCGCATACTCGGCGGGCGGCATCGGTACCGTTGGGTACCAGCCGTCTCCGTAGCGACCGGTTAGTCGCAGCATGCGAGGCCCATGCGCCGCAATCCAAAGCTGTGGAGTCCGGTCAGGGGCCGGTGCCAGATCCATCATCGCCCGCTCGAATTGATAGAACTCGCCGTTGAAATCGAAGGGTCCTCTTGATTCGAAGCAGCGCCGTATGATCGGCAAGGCCTCCTCGAGCTGGGCAACAGGACGGGAAAACTCGATTCCGTAGGGGACGGTGTTCTCGCGCTCGCCTGCGCCAATCCCGAGAATCGGCGCACTCTTGGTCATATGTGACAGCGTCATGGCACTCTGGGCGAGCAACACGGGATGACGCCGGAGCGCTTCAGTCACTCCGACCCCAATCTGCATAGGACCGGCTTTGTGCGTCAGATACCCAAGCAGAGCCTGGTAGTCGAAGTAGGCGTGGGGGGTGGATTCTGCGGATGCAGTCCAGGACATATCCCGGTTCCAGAGCTCTTGGGGGAACCAGCCCTGAAAATGATCGACCGTCCAGACGGCATCAAACCGTGCGGTACGTGCAGCGCGAGTTGCCAGCGCGATGCGACCCAGCGGAGGCTGGGTACCGACGCCGAGACCGATGGATACCTGTTGGGGGGAAAGCACCGGCAAAGGCTAGCTCGTCGAGGCGCGGCCGAAGGCTATCCGACGGACCGGACCCTTGCTTGTGGGTTGGCGGCTGGAGCCATGAATCCGAACCCTTTTTCGATAGCTCGCGGCAGCCGATCGGTCGCCAGCGGGCGTGACAGGTAGTAGCCCTGCACGAGATTGCAGCCGAATCCGCGTATCTTCTCGAGCTGCTCCCTGGTCTCGACACCTTCAGCGATCACTTCGAGCCGCAGCTTCTTCGCAAGAGCAACCATCGATTCGGAGACTGTTGCGGTATCGGCGTCTGTCACCGCATCACGCACGAACTCCCGATCGATCTTGATCGCGTCGATCGGGAAGCTCTTCAGGTAGCTGAGTGATGAGTACCCGGTTCCGAAGTCGTCGATGGCGATGGACACCCCGAGGGTGCGGAGCCGCTCCAGCGTGCGGTGTGCGACTTCGGTGTCGTCGACGAGAGTGGTCTCGGTCAATTCCAGCTTCAGCCACGAAGCATCAAGCTTGGTGCGCTGCAGTGTCTGCTCGACGATGTCTGCCAGATTGCCACGTCGGAGTTGCCGGGGCGACACGTTGATCGACACCGCAAACTTCTCCAGCCCAGAGTCGTGCCAGGTCTTGAGTTGACGACACGCCTGATGCATGGCCCACACGCCCAGCGGCACGATCAAATCGGTTTGCTCCGCCAGTGCCACGAAACGCTCGGGGGGAACGATTCCCAACTCCGGATGCTCCCAACGCAACAACGCCTCGACACCGGCGACGTCACCGGTGTCGGTGTCGATCCACGGCTGATACACCAACCGAAGACCGTCCCCCGTAGCGACCGCCCGGCGCAGGCCATCGATCAGTCGGAGTCGATCCGAAGCGCTTTGTCGTAGCTGCGAGGTGAAGTACTGGTAGTTGTTCGATCCGGCTGCCTTTGCGGAGTACATAGCTATGTCAGCGTCGCGGAGCAACGCCTGCGAGGTATCGCCATCGAGCGGGTACATCGCGATGCCAATCGAGGTCGTGACCCTCAGTTCCCGGCTGCCGACAAGGTATGGCTCCGCCACCGCATCGAGAATCTTCTCCGCCACCTGACCGGCATCCTCCAGTCGGGTGCCGTTCTCCAGAATCACGGTGAATTCGTCACCGCCGATGCGAGCGACGCTGTCGGACTCCCGCACAGCACCAACGATCCGTTTGGCGACCTGCTTGAGCAATGCGTCGCCTGTGGCATGTCCGTAGTGATCGTTGACAGTCTTGAAGTCGTCGAGGTCGAGGAACATAAGGGCAACCAGCTCTTCGGTACGCCGGGCCCTTGTGATTGCTCGCTGCAATCGATCACTGAACATGTATCTGTTGATGAGACCGGTCAGCGGGTCGTAGCGAGCCAGATAGCTGAGCTTCTGCTGGTCTTCGGCTCGCTCGGTTTCGTGCTCGGCGACACTCTTTGCCCATTCCTTGCGTACATCTCGGACCGCAGGGCGGAACAGTAGGAGTGCCTCGAGCACGATGAGGAGCAACATAACCAACAACAGAACCAGCTGGATGGAGCGGGGGCTTTCTGCCCTGGTGAGAGCCGAGGAGGTGAGAGTGGTCGAGACCACGGCGACGACCGCGATCACAGCTAGACCTATGACATATCGGCCTACCGGGCGTCGCCCCGGCTCAGTGTTGGCGGTGCTGCCCGACACCGGTTCTGCGACATTCCTCACGCTGGAATTGTTGTCTTGGGTCAAATACGAGATGGGTTACTCCTGATGGGAAGGCGATATGTGCGCCAGACCGCGGAATCCTGCGCTAGAGAATATCATCACAACCCTCAAAAACTCGTAGGACGCACGACCTATTACAGACAGTGTCTTGAAACCGTCGCAAGTCGGAAGACGGCCTACACCTCTACCGGCAACTGTGCGCAGAACCTCGAAAAGCTGACTGACGGCCGGGATCGCAGTCTCATCACCAACCTGCAGTTCACATCGTGAACTGCCAAGGAACGCCGCAGGCATTCCCGAACGCCGCAGGCATTCCCGTGCCCGGAGCAGGACTCGAACCTGCACGCCCCTTAGGGGCAGCGGATTTTAAGTCCGCCGCGTCTACCGGTTTCGCCATCCGGGCTTGAGTGAGGCAGGCTAGGACTCCTTTTTCGACCGTCCAACTGCCGAGTATGGCGTGCTGCAGCGGGCTGGCTGAGAGTTACCCGGTTCGAGTATCCTCGTTGCTCACGTTCACCCGTCTACAGAGGAGTCCTTGTGAAGGTCTACCCACCTGAAAAGATCCGCAACGTCGCGCTAGTTGGACACAGCGGAGCAGGGAAGACCACACTCGCTGAGGCCTTGCTTTATCGCGCCGGCACCATTTCCCGCCTGGGTCGTGTCGAAGAAGGGAACACAGTTACGGACTTCGATCCGGAAGAGCATGAGCGAGGCCACTCGCTGAGCCTCGCACTTGCCCCAATCGAATGGAACGGCCACAAGATCAACATCATCGACACGCCGGGCCACACCGACTTTGTTGCGGATGTCTATGCGGGCCTTCATGCGGCCGATCTCGCTGTCTTTGTCGTCTCGGCAACGGATGGCGTTGAGGTTGGAACCGAGCGAGCCTGGCGCGCCGCTGAGGAACTCGGACTCCCCCGCATGATCTTCATCAACAAACTCGACAAAGAAGAAGCATCGTTTGACCGCACACTGGAGTCCCTCCAGGAGCGTTTTGGCGCCGGCATCGCCCCTATCGAATTGCCGATCGGCGAAGGCCCCTCCTTCCACGGCATTGCAGATCTCTTCACCGACAAGGCTTACATCTACGACAGCGGCTCTGGACAGGAAGCCGAGATCCCAGAGGAACTCGAAGCCAAAGAACACGAGGTCCACGACAACCTCGTCGAAGGAATCGTTGTTGCCGATGACGATCTGCTCGAGAAGTACCTCGAGGGTGAGGTACCAGGAGTGGAGGAACTCGAAGAGACCATGGCCAAAGGCGTGGCTTCCGGGAGCGTCTTCCCGGTTGTGTGCGGCTCGGCCACAGGCCCCATCGCCGTTGATCGGCTCGCCGACTTCATCTTGGAAATCGGCCCCTCCCCGCTCCGCCGACAGAAGCTAGTCGTCACGGCAGCGGGTAACGAAGTTGAGATCGATCTCAGATCCGACGGGGATCCGCTCGTCCAGGTCTTCAAGACGATTGCCGACCCCTATGTGGGCCAGATCTCCCTGTTCCGGGTTCTGTCCGGCAAGGTGACCAATGAGCTGGTGCTCCACAACCAACGGAGCAATGGCGATGAGAAGCTGGCCAAGGTCGCATCGATGGTCGGCAAAGAATCAGAACTCGTCGACTCACTGCCAATGGGCGACCTCGGCGCCGTCGCCAAACTCAACGACACAGCAACCGGCGACACGCTGTCGGTGAAGAGCCAACCGATCACCGCGCCACCGCTGCGTAGGCCAACGCCGGTGCTGGCAACCGCCATCCACGCCAAGACCCAGGCCGACACCGACAAGCTGGCCAACGCGCTGCGACGGATCCAGCAAGAGGACCCCGTCCTCATTATCGATCGCAACGCGGAGACCCACCAGACCCTGATGCGGGGTATGGGCGAGACACATCTCACGATCACCCAGCAAAGGCTCAGCCGGAAGTTCGGTGTCGAGGTCGAAACCGAGCCGGTGCGGGTGCCATACCGCGAGACGATCAGTCGCCGCGCCCAAGCTGAAGGCAAGTACAAGAAGCAGAGCGGTGGACACGGCCAGTTTGGCGTCGCCATGCTGAAGGTGGAGCCGACCCAGCGCGGAAACGGCTTCGAGTTCGTGGATGAGATCAAGGGTGGCTCGATCCCCCGTCAATTCATCCCTGCAGTTGAGCAAGGTATCCGGGAAACGATGGTCGACGGCGGAGTGCTTGGATTCCCTGTGGTCGATGTCCGGGTCCGTGTCTACGACGGCAAGTACCACTCGGTTGATTCTTCAGAGATGAGCTTCAAGATGGCGGGACGGCTCGGCTTCAAGGCGGCAATGTCCGAGGCCAACCCCATCGTTCTCGAGCCTGTGTCCCAGATCACGGTTTCCGTGCCCTCCAACTATCAGGGCGAGGTCATGGGAGATTTGTCGTCCCGCCGCGGTCAAGTGCAAGGCACCGAAGCATCGTCCGGCGGTCGCCAGATGATTACTGCTCTCGTACCGACCTCCGAGATCATCAGCTATGCGATGGATCTCCGCTCGATAACTCAGGGCTGGGGTAGTTTCACCGCTGAGCACGACCACTATCAGGAGCTGCCGTCGCACCTGACCGACAAAGTCGTGGCCGAAGCCAAGGAAGACGACTAGAGCTGAGCTAGCTCTAGCGCCAGTCCATCGAGAATGTCGCTGACCGAGATTCCGACCTCGGTCCCGCCGAGGTGAGCTACCGCTCGTTCGGCACAGATTGCACCGGCTTGCAGCACACCCGCCCTTGCCGGCGACACCGCAGGCAACGCCGCTATCTCGCTCGGGGTCATCCCGAGGAGCCAATCAACCGTCGCCCTTAGCTCAGCGAAGGGGAGTATGGCGTCGTAGCTGTCGGCCGCATGGTGCGCAGCAGCAAGGGTCAAGAAGGTGCCGCCGGAGCCCAAGATCCGGTCGGGCACATAGGGGGGCACGACACCATCAAAAAGGCTATCGACGTACGCCCGGATCTCATCGGGATCACTGAGGCCGCGATTCTGCATACGCTCGGTAAGCCGGACCGATCCGATATCGATACTGATCGCATAGTCCGGGTAGTGCTCACCGATCACAAACTCCGTGCTGCCGCCTCCAACATCGATCACACAGTACGAATCACTGCCCACAAGCGCGTTGGTTGCACCGTTGAAGGTCAACCTCGCCTCCTCGACACCATCAATCACTCTTGGCGAAAACCCGAGGACGGCAGCAACCCTGTCGGTAAACATCGGTCCATTTTCGGCGCTCCTAGTTGCTGCGGTTGCCACGCCGCCACACGACTCGACGTTGGCGTCGCGAATGAGCTCCGCAAAGTAGCCGAGCCCTGCGAGCGCCCGTCCCATAGGTTCATCGCTGAGGGCACC
>JAAETI010000331.1 GCA_024228555.1 bacterium
ATCATCGAAGCCGTGCTTGCGGCGGCTGGCTTCCCCGAGGGAGGCGCATCATGACGACGACTTTCCCCTTTGAGGCAGAGACCAACGATGACGATCTGAAGAGCGTCGGCAAGCCCGTGGTTCGGATCGATGGCCGCGACAAGATCAGCGGGGCCGCCGAGTTCGTAGACGACATCGACTTCGGCCCCGGCCTGCTTCACGCCGCCATTGTCGAAAGCCCCCACGCCTACGCCAAGATCATCTCCATTGACACGAGCGAAGCTGAGCAGGCGAAGGGCGTCGTCAAGGTGGTCACGGGAGCGGACTTCCCGTACCGGTTCGGCATGTACATGGAAGACCGCTACATCTTCGCCCAGGACCACGTCCGGTTCGTCGGCGAACAGGTTGCGGGCATCATCGCCAGGAGCCACCGCGCCGCCGTGCAGGCAGCCAAGCTGGTCAAGGTTGAATACGAGGTCCTGGAACCGCTACTCGATCCCAAGAAGGCTTTTGCCGACGACGCCGAACTGGTTCATCCGGACCTCGAGGACTACACGCATGTCCCATGGTTCTTCCCCAAGGCCGACACCAACATCGCCCACTGGCGCAAGATCCGCAAGGGCGACACCGAAAAGGCGTTTGCCGAGGCGGACTATGTCCTGGAGGACACCTACACGGTGCCCCGCTACGCACACTGCGCAATCGAGCCGCACGTCACAGTCAGCAGACTCGACCAGGCGGACCGCCTCACGGTGTGGACCGCTTCGCAGTCACCACATACGCAGCGACACTTGTTCGCTGAGGCGCTCTCTCCGCTGGGGTTCACCCACAAGGACGTTCGGGTAATCACCCCGTACGTCGGCGGTGGCTTCGGCGGCAAGGCCGGTGTCTCGATGGAGATCCTCGGCGCCGCGATGGCCACCCTGGTCAAGGGTCGCCCGCTGAAGCTGCGCTGGACCCGCGAGCAGGAGTTCTACAACACCTACCAGCGACAGGGCGTTATCGCCGAGTTGAAGGTCGGCGTTCTCAACGATGGAACCATCACCGCGGTGCAGCATCGCCTGTACTGGGATGCAGGCGCCTACGTCGAATACGGCGCCAACGTCGTCAACGCGGCAGGGCTCTCGGCCACCGGGCCCTACCGGGTGCCGAACATCACCAACGACTCGCTGTGCATGTACACCAACCTGCCGCCCGGCGGCCCCTACCGCGGCTTTGGGTATTCGGAGTTCCACTTCGGGCTCGAATCGCACATGGACCGCATCGCCGAAGCCATCGGAATGGATCCGGTCGATTTCCGTCGAAAGAACGCCATCGTCGAAGGCGACGAGCTTGCGTACGGCGCACACATGAACCCGTCCGGGCTCATCGAGGCGATCGACAAGACGGCCGCTGCAATCGACTGGGGCGTCGAGGAAGAATCCGACAACCCCAACACCGTGATCGGCAAGGGCATAGCGCTGTTCTGGAAGGCACCGGCGATGCCGCCGAACGCCTCATCGGCTTCGTTCCTGAAGTTCAACGAGGACGGCAGCATCAACATCACCGTGTCCGGCATGGAGCTGGGGCAGGGATACCTCACAGTCATGGCTCAGATCGCAAGTGAGATTCTCACCGTCCCGGTTGAGAAGATCCGGGTGGAGACCCCCGACACCGACCGCAACCCTTATGAGTGGCAAACGGTGGCTTCCCACGTCACGTGGAGCTCCGGGCTGGCGGTCGAGAAGGCCGCGATTGAGGCTCGGTCCAAGATCTTCGATGTCATCCATCAGGTCTACGGATACGAGGACGACTCGCTGTATCTCGAGAATGAGATGGTCAAGTGCAGGACCGACCCGGATTTCGCCAAATCCCTCAGCGATTTTGTCATCGACGGTATCCAGACCGAAGAGGGAACCTGGCGTGGAGGGCCGATCATCGCGAGCGGCAAGTTCATGCCGGAGTTCACCAACGCACTCAGCGATCCCGAGACCGGACAGGGTGGCCACCCCAATGTGCACTACACAGTTGGCGCTACAGGAGCCATCCTCGAGATCGACAAGGACACGGGACGTATCTGGGTGCGCAAGGCGGCGTTGGCGGTCGATGCGGGGCGGGCCATCAACCCCGATCTGGTCAAGGGCCAGATCGTCGGTGGCCTCGTCCAGGGTTTGGCCACAGTCCTTTACGAAGACATGCGCTTCGATGAGGGCGGCAAGATGATGAACCCCAACTTCACCGACTACAAGATCCCGACTGCGTTCGATATCCCCGACGAGATCATCCCGATCATCATCGAGGTGCCCCAGCCGGACGGTCCATTCGGGGCCCGTGGCGTTGGTGAGCACACCATGATCGCCGCGGCTCCAGTGATCGCCAACGCGGTCTACAACGCTTTGGGAACTCGCATCAAGTCGATGCCGGTAACCCAGGAGAAGGTTGCGATGGCCAATTTAGAGAGAACAGAGTCCCAAACCTGAATAGGAGTGGATAGCAAATGTCCGTCGATCTAGAGAAGATCCTTCGGCCGGTGGAATCACCGATGAAGCCGTACGAGCCAAAGTACATGATGCTCGCCAGCGGCGAAGCCGTTGTGGTGCGTCAGGTCTTTCGAGATGAGATCCCAGATTTGCTGAAGGCCGTCGAGCCGCTGCTGCACGTTGAGCGCGACTACTACGACGTCGTCGCAGCCCGTGTCTATGCCGAGCTACTCGGCTACTACCAATACCGGTTCCAGGATCAGTACGTGCTTGCCCTGCAGGTCGACGGTGAGCTCGCTGCCATCGTCAACGGCCGCCAGGTCACCCCAACCCTCGGCCTGTCGCTCCATACCTTGGCGCTGCGGCGGGGGCTCCGGATCGGTGCCCACGGCTTCGCAGCCAAGATGGAATACCACATCGACACGCTGGGCCACAATGAGGTCCTGGTTGTCGCCGAGTCGCCCATTGGCTTCCGGCGCTGGATGATCGAGTACAAACTCGAGAAGAGATTCCATATCCCCCACGAGCTTGGTGGAGTCCCGTCGTGGGCACTTACCAAAGAGCTCTTCGACCGGGCCCGCTCCAAGCTGGTCGTCGGTCGTCGCCCGGTTCCACCGGATCTGCTCGACAAGGCAATGGACAAGATCCTGCCCCCGTCGGATCCGCCAACCCCGCCGCTCGATCCGCTAGCCGCCACCCGTGCGCTGTACGACCCAACCGCAACCGCGTTGGTGACCCAGCGCTGGGAGATGGAGAAAGGGGCTCAGAATGCGTGACGTATACGTAGCCGGTATTGGTATCACCACCTTCACCCGGCTCGAATACCCGCTGTCTGAGATTGCGTCCTACGCATCGATGATGGCACTCAAAGATGCAGGCGTCACTGAGGTCGATCAGCTGTATGTCGCCAATATGGGCGCACCGCGGGTCAATCATCAGACTGCACTAGCCAGTGCGGTCGCCGACAGCCTGAGCCTGCTTCCGGCAGGTGCTGCCGCTATCGAGAACGGCCCCGCCTCTGGTGCGGCCGCAATCAAGGCCGGCTTCCAGGCAGTGGCGTCGGGCATGGACGATGTTGTTCTGGTGGCAGGCGTGGAGAGGATGCGAGAGGTGAACAACCTCGAAGCAACCGACTTCGTCGCCACGCTCACCCACCCGTTGACCGAGTACATCTACGGCGTGACGCTTCCGGCGCATGCTGCGATGTTCACTCGTCTCTATATGGAGAAGTACGGCGTCACAGAGCGTCATCTCGCCATGGTTGGTGTGAAGAATCAGAACGCCGCTCTCAACAACGAGTGGGCGCATCTGCAGCAGGAGATCTCGATGGAAGGCATCCTCGACTCCCCTGAAGCGATGACCAACAACCCGTATGTTGCTGAGCCCCTGCGGTTCTTCGATGCGTGCCCCGTCTCCGACGGCGGCGCCGCCATCATCCTCGTCTCGGAAGAGAAGGCCAAGGAGTTGGGCCGCCCGATGATCCGCCTCAGCGGTATCGGGCAAGCCACCGACACCCATGCGGTGTTTGAGCGTGAGGAACCGACCGATCTGCTGGCAGTCCGCAAGGCTGCCAAAGACGCGTTCGAGATGTCAGGCCTCACCCCCGAGGACATCGACGTTGCGGAACTGCACGATGCCTTCACGATCCTCGAGATCGCCGAGAGCGAAGAGGTCGGCTTCTTCCCCAAGGGCGAAGGTCATACCGCCCTGGAGAAGGGCGAGACGGCGCTCGGCGGCAAGATACCGATCAACGTGGGCGGCGGTCTCAAAGGCCGTGGTCACCCCGTCGGAGCGACCGGTGTTGCCCAGGCGTGGGAGATCGTTACCCAGTTGCGTGGAGACGGCGGCAAGCGACAGGTTGAGGGCGCCAAGACCGGCCTCTCCTTGAACTTCGGCGGATTCGGCAACAACGTTGTTTGTCTCACATATGTGAGGGAGGACTAATGGCACGCGAGATCTATGCGTACAAGTGCCGTCTGTGCGGAACGATGCACTACCCGTTCCGTATGGTTTGCAAGGGCTGCAAGCAGAACGACTTCTTCGAGTTCGACACTGTGCCACTACCCAAGAGCGGCAAGCTGCTGACCTTCACCAGGGTCTACAACCTTCCGGCTCAGTACGAGGTGGCTACCCTTGGGCTCGGCATTGTTGAGCTGGAGAACGGTATGCGGATGTTGGGTCAACTGGAGATTGATGAACCAACGATCGGCATGGCTGTGAAAGGCTCGGTCGAGGTAGTCCGCAAGGAGACCTACGACGACTACTACGGGATGGTGTTCACCGCAGCATGACCCAACCCAGCGCCGAAAAAAGGCATCCAGCTGCGGTCGAAGGCTGGGGAGGGACAGACAGTCCGCCTCACCGGCAGCCATCCGACGGTGCAAAAGAGACGACAACTCAGGTCCGGGCTGAATACGACGACCGGGTCACAAACCTGATGGGCAACTATGAGAGCCACTCCGCAAGGGGTGGCTCTCGTTTTTCATGGGAGAGGAAGAGCAAATGGAACTGACAATGCAAAAGAAGGTCGTGCTGGGTCTCCAGCACACCATCGCCATGTTCGGGGCAACGGTACTTGTACCGCTGCTTACGGGCCTGAATCCGTCTGTCGCGCTACTTGCGGCAGGCGTTGGGACGCTTCTGTTCCACCTTGTTACAAAGCAAATGGTCCCGGTCTTCCTGGGCTCGTCGTTTGCGTTTATCCCGCCGATCGTATTGAGCGTCGAGCGTGGCTATTCGTGGGCGTCGATTGGCGCAGGCATTGTGGGCGCTGCGGTGCTCTACATTGCGATGTCGATCATCGTCACGTTTGTCGGGTCCGACGTCATCCGCCGGATCTTCCCGCCGATCGTCACCGGTCCGGTCATCGTTGTCATTGGCATCACGCTGGCACCGGTCGCGATTGGGATGGCTGAAGGTGAATGGTGGCTCGCCATCGTCACATTGGTCGCAACACTGGTTGCTGCGATCTTCTTCAGGGGCCTGTTCAAGATGCTGCCAATCCTCACTGGTGCGATCGTCGGCTATCTCTCAGCTGTGCTGTTCTACAGCGAGTTCTCGTTCGACGCAGTCGGTGAAGCGAGCTGGGTTGGCTGGCCGGAGATGACCTGGGGTCTCGGAGACGTGCAGTGGGCGGCCATTGCGTTGATCGCTCCAATCGCCTTTGTCACGATGATCGAGCACGTCGGCGACATCCTGGCCAACGGCCGTGTTGTCGGGAAGGACTTCTTCGACGAGCCCGGCCTCAACCGCACTCTTCTCGGTGACGGTGTTGCCACACTGTTTGCCGGTCTGGTCGGCGGTCCGCCGAACACGACATACTCAGAGAACACTGGTGTCCTGGCCGTAACCAAGGTCTATGACCCATTCATCATCCGCATCGGTGCCGTGTTTGCCATCTTCTTGGGTCTTGTCCCGAAGCTGGCAGCCATCCTGCGCACCGTCCCGGTCCCCGTCCTCGGTGGTCTCTCTATCGTGCTCTTCGGCATGATCGCCTCGGTCGGTATGCGGACGCTGGTTGAGGGCGAGGTTGACTTCAAGAAGAGTCGCAACATGATCGTTGTCGGCCTCATCTTGGTGTTCGGTCTTGGCGTCAGCGGGCTGTCGTCACCGCTCGCCATCGGCGACGTGGCCATCTCTGGTCTCGCACTCGCAGCGGTCATCGGTGTGGTTGCAAACCTCATCCTCCCGATAGATACTGAAGAGGCGGAGATCGTGATGCCTTCGGAGAAGAAGTCCGCCCAATAGGGACAAATTCTCCAGGAACGCCCATCCAACTGGGCCTGAGGAGCCGGGTTCCCTGCGGGGAACCCGGCTCTCCTCTTTGCCGATTCTGTTCTTGCGTACGCCGGCGCGGTACTAGTCAAAGAATCTACGCAAGAACAGGGGAACTCGGCAGAGCCGAGTTCCCGTCAGCCGCCCGCGACAAGCGCGACGGCCACCAGGGCAAGTACCAACCCGATGCGACGTTGTGGGGTGAGGCGTTCGCCAAGGACAAGCCATGCCAGCAGGACGGTGGCGGCAGGGAACATCGCGGCGATCACCGAAACCACTGCGAGCGAGCCCTCTGTGGTCGCCAATACGAACATCCCGTTGCCCAAAGTGACGAGCACCCCGGCACCGATGCTCGGCGGCATGGCCTCACGATTCGGCAGGAGTGGGCCCGGCACCCGGGCAGCCACGATCAACATCACCATTGATCCGGCCACGCGCGCCGGCAGCAGCGACCAGATACCCGACGCATCGGCAGCCAAACTCAGGAAGATCAGCAATCCGCCAAAACCGATCCCGGCGAGCAGTCCATATCTCACACCGACCGCAACGTTGTCGGCGTCGTGCAGATGGCCACCACTGCTGATAGTCCAGATCGCGATCAAGCCGAGCACAATGCCGCCAAGCACAATGGCCGTCGGCATGTCGCCACGAACGATCTGCCAGAGCACCGGCCACACTGCAGCACCCACCGCCGCGATCGGCGACACGACTGCGATGCTGCTCTTCGCAAAGCCGGAGTAAAGGGCAACAACCGCCATCGCCCCGCTCAATCCTGCGATCGATCCCCAAACGATGGTCGATTGGCTGAGGCTGCCGCCGAACATCGGACCCAGGATCAACACAGTGGCGACGCCGGCAAGGTGGTTGACAAGAACGACGGGCATCACCCGATCACGCCGACTGGCTACGCCTCCGAGAAAGTCACCGGACCCGGAGAAAGTGGCAGCAGCAAGAGCGAGAAGAACAGCCATGGCGAGTCAGCGTAGCGATGCAAGACCCTCGGCCAATCTGTTCCTGCGTAAGCCTCCTTCGCATATGCGCGCTGGCGTACGCAAGAACAGGATGAACGGCGCGCTAGCCGAGAGGATCGGTCTCGTCGATACGCTCGAAGACCCTTTTTGCTTTGCCGAGTTCGGAGCGAGGCATCGATCCGGGGTCTCCGATGAGGACAGAAGTGCGGGAGCGCAGCCGGCTGTGCAAGACCTTCTCGAGACGCTCCCGGATGTTGTCACGCTGCGGGATGTCCTGGGCGGTCGCCAGCTCGCATCGCACAACCATCTCCGCCAGCGTGCCTCTCTTGTCGAGGATGATGGCCCACTGGCCCGAGACTCCCGGCTCGGCGAGGACGACTGCCTCGATCTCCGATGGGAACACATTTACGCCACGAATGATCAGCATGTCGTCGGCGCGACCGCTGATGCGGTCCATCCGCCGGAAGGTGCGACCGCACTCGGAAGGTTCGTCGACAAAGCGGGTGATATCACCCGTCCGGTAGCGGATCACCGGCATCGCCTCTTTTGTGAGTGTGGTGAGCACCAACTCGCCCTGGGTTCCGTCCAGCACCGGGTCCCCGGTCTTTGGATCGATGATCTCGGGGTAGAAGTGATCGTCGAATATGAACGGAGCCCCCTTGGCCGCAACCGATTCCATCGCCACCCCGGGACCGATGATCTCGGACAGCCCGTATATGTCGAGAGCGTCGATCCCCCAGGCGGCTTCGATCTTGGTCCGCATTGATTCTGACCAAGGCTCCGCACCGAGGATCCCGTATTCGATACCGATCCGATCCATGAGACCGGCGGCTTCAGCGCGCTCCGCCAGCAACAACGAGAACGAGGGTGTTGCACACAAACCGCGCGCCCCCAAATCGGCCAGCAACTCGACCTGAAACGCCGAATTCCCTCCGGAGGCCGGCACCACCGTGACCCCAAACCGCTCGGCGCCACCATGTAACCCGAGACCACCGGTGAAGAGCCCGTATCCGTATGCGTTGTGAAAGACGTCGCCGGGCCGCGCCCCAGCACATCCGAGGACCCGGGCGTTGACCTCCGCAAATACATCGAGGTCGCCGCGGGTGTAGCCAACGATGGTGGGCTTCCCTGAGGTGCCCGAAGAGGCATGTATACGATTGCACTCGGAGATCGGCAACGTGAGCATCCCGTAGGGGAACGCATTCCGCATCTCCGCCTTCACTGTGAACGGCAGTTTGGTGATGTCGTCGATTGACTTCACCGCGGCGACACCGGCCATCTTGTCTTGCCAGTACGGCACCTCAGATGCTTTCAGCCGATCGACCAGGGATATCAACCGGTCACTCTGCAGTTGGTACTTGGCCCCCTGGCTCATCGTCTCGAGTTCCGGCTGGTACATGCTGACACTCCCTGCCATATCTGCTGTCCCAATGATCGCACGATTGCCGGCACCGGAAGCGGTAGCCTCATCGCATATGGGCGACGACACCAACCGCACCGATCACGAGGGCCGCCGGATCGACTTTGGCCGCACCTCTGCCGACTTCGAGCAGTATCGCCCGGGGTTCCCTGCCGACTTCTTCGACCGACTCGAATCACAAGGATGGATCCAACACGGCCACCGGGCCGCAGACCTCGGCACGGGAACCGGCTCGCTGGCACTTGGCTTTGCGGGACTTGGTCTTGTGGTGACGGGGCTCGACATTGCCCCAGAATTGCTCGAAGTGGCCCGCCACAAGGCCGACCAAGCAGGTCTGGCGGCAAGCTTCGTCGTCGGACAAGCCGAGGCAACCGGTTTCGACACCTCGGCGTTCGACCTGGTCAGCGCCGGTCAATGCTGGTGGTGGTTTGATGCCGACGAGACGATCCGTGAGGTGCAACGGATCCTGATCCCCGGGGGTCGACTCCTCATCTGCAGCTTCAGTTACCTTGCCCTACCCGGCAACGTCGCGCGACGGACCGAAGACCTGATCCTTCACCACAATCCGGGATGGCCGAGAGCAGGCTGGCGCGGCATCCACCCCGAGCAAGTGCGAGCCCTGGACATCGCCGGGTTCTCCGAGGTTGAGAGCTTCAGCTATGTGACCGAGGTCGACTTCAGCCACGAAGCTTGGCGGGGCCGCATCCGCACCTGCAACGGGGTTGGCTCGGCTCTCACCGAGGACCAGGTCGGTCGCTTCGATGCTGAGCTCGCCGGACTACTCGACCGCGAATTCCCCGGACCGCTCGCAGTCCCGCACCGCGTCTTTGCCGTTAGCGGGAGAACCAACCCCGGTTAGGAGATGTGGCAACCGGCGGACTGCATTTCGCCCAGCGCCCGATCGCCGTCTCCCGGTTCGAGGTCGACTGACCGCACGCCATCGGCAAGCAAGACAACGTCGTAACCGGCTGCAAGCCCGTCGAGAGCAGTTGCCTTGACGCAATAATCAGTGGCGAGGCCGCACACAACCACCTTCTTGACTCCCCAGCGATCCAACTGGCCACGCAGACCGGTCGGGGTAACCGCATCGTTCTCCGGATCCTTCATCGTGAACCCCGAATAGCCGTCCTCACCGTTGGTGCCCTTGCGCACCACAGGACCATCGACGATCAGGTTCGGGTGGAACCCCGCACCCCATGTGTCCCCGACGCAGTGAACGGGCCAAACACCACCATCTTTGGCGAAGTGAGGCGTCGACGGCGGATGCCAATCAGCCGTGTAGGCAACGTGGGAGCCGGCGCTGCGCGCCGCGGCAATGGCCGCGTTGATGACTGGTACAACCTGTTCACCCCCGGCCACGTAGATGCCCCCGTTGGGGTCGGCAAAGTCGTTCTGCACATCGACAACGACAAGCGCCGTCTCTTGGTCATAGCTAATGGAAGACATACGGCGATCATACCGAACCGCTTCCCAGGGATCCTCAGGGTACGACCAGGGTGAGACCCGATACCGCTGAGCCCTCGTTGGACAGATACTGAGGGTGTCAGATTGAAACGAGGCACCATGACCGCACAACCCAACCCCATCACCGCCGACACCCGCAACTGGTCGACGCTCAGCCACCTGTCGGCATTTGCCGTCTTCGTCGGTATCCCCTCATTCATAGGACCGCTGGTGATGTGGCTACTGCGCAAGGAAGACGCGTTTGCGGAGTTCCATGCCAAGGAGGCGCTGAACTTCAACATCTCCTTCATCATCTACGCGATCATTGCCGCACTGAGCATCATCGTGCTTGTTGGCTTGATCGCCCTCCCTGCAGTCCTGATCACCTGGTTCGTTCTAGTGATAAAGGGGGCAGTTAGGGCCTCCGCAGGCGAGTACTACCGCTATCCAATGACCATGAGGTTTGTCAGCTAGGCGTTCCCTCCCACGCCAGACAGCGAGAAGCCCGGGCATACGCCCGGGCTTCTCCGCGTATTGGCGAATTGGCTCATACGGCCGGGTAGGCGACACCGCCGGCGACCCGGGACGTGACGTTCCACAGCGCCCTTTGCGCTTCCCGGTCGGAGAAGTGGTCCATCTCCATCTCCTCGATCGGGCCCGTCATCTTCTTCGGCTTGCTTGCAAAGAACTTGCCAGTGACGTTGCGCTCGTAGTCGGCAACTTCGAGATAGCGACCCGCCCCATCAGCAACCGAGTGTGACATCCCCGGTATCAGCTTGAACAGCGGAATCATGAAAGCTCGCATATAGAACGGAGCGTTCCGGATTGCATCGGTTCCCGGTGTTGAACCCGGTGACACAGCGTTGACCGAGATCCCTTCCGGCAGCAGCCGAGCCAGCTCCGCAGCCCACCACGCTACGTAGACCTTGGCGGTGGCATAGGTGTCACCTGCTTTGTACTTCGCCGGAGCCTCCATGCGCATCTGATTCTCGATGGCCTTCTCTAGGTCTCCACCGAAGTGATCATTGGCAACAGCGTGCACATCAACCGGCTTGAAGGTCGGGACATCACCACGCGCAGCTTCAGAGCCGGCGATGACAATGCTCACCCCTTCGGCAAGAAGGTCAGCTTCCAGAATCCGCATGGTCAGCAGATGGTGGCCGATGAGGCTCGAGGTTACGGTTGCTTCCAGCCCACCCGGCGTCATGATCACGCTTGGCGGCGGAGCAATCCCCGCATTGAGGATCAGCGTGTCGATGCTTCCGCCGCGGCTTGCCAACTCGGTGGCTGCGGTGTCGACGCTTGCCATGTCGTCGAGATCGAGGACGAGAGTCTCGAATACGGCCCTACCGGTGCGGCTGGCCAGCCGGCTGGCGGCATCTGCGATCCGGGGCTCGTTCCTGCCGGTGATGATGATCCGCGAGTAGTTCCTGTTGGCGAGCTGTGCTGCCGTCTCGAACCCAAGCCCGGAAGTGGTTCCGGTGACAAGCGCGGTCTTGGAGTTGTCCATGTCGTTCCCTCCTCAGGAGTCGATATGGACATACAGCGCATTTGGAGACCCATCTATTCCGGGTTTTAGACAGTTGTACAAACTCCCGACCAGAATGCCGGTCGGTGTTGTCGCTCGGACCCCCTAGCCGAGCGACAACACCGCCAGGACCAGCCCCACAGCTTCACCACCCACCATCGCTGCGTCGTCCAGACCAGATGCCATTCCTGACTTATAAGAGCGCACACGAGCGACGGTGATACGAGATTCCCTAAAAAGATCCGTCGCCTGAGTTCGGGAGACAAGAAAGGCGTCGACCACCTCGACCACAAAGCTCGCCGAGGGCTCCTGACGCAAGAACACAGCTCGAAAGAGAGGCGGGCCAGCAGGAAAGGAGCCCTCTTCCCGATCTGGAGATTGCTGATCTCCTCGGCTAACGTCCCGGACATAGTGTCCGGGACTTGGCTATATATATGACCAGCAATGGGACAGCGAAAAGAAGCGCTCAGGTAAACGGCAGAAGCGACCGATTCATGCTCGATGTGGAGGAATAGAAGTTGACACTCGATCCGGTCGCGCTCGACAAGGAATTACAGGGCGAACTCACTGAAGTTCGGTTGCAAACAGAGCACGGTCGTGTGCTTATGCCGGTGGTTCCCCTCGACATGGGGCTGGTCGCATCTGACGTTTTCGAGCTTCACGACGAGGACGAAGCATTCGAGATCTTCAGCCGTGAGTTCAACATGACCCCACTGGTTTCGCTCGAGTGGCATGAGGATGGAGCTCCGAGCTTCGACAACTCCCTCCAGGTGCTGCGTCTCGGCGACCGTGCCTACATCTCAGTTTCGCCCGACGCCGTAGTCGCCCAGCACTGGGAAGCCATCGCCGTCTGCGAACCCGGTACTCCCGAAATGCTCGAGGCATTCTTCCTCGACCTCGCCCGTGACAATGGAGCTACCTACAGCGTTGATCTGTACAGCTCGTTACCGACCACGGTGTCCTCCGATTTCCTCAGCTGTGACGCAGTCGGAGCCAGCTTTGCCGCCTACCTCGACTGGGACGAGAACCGCTCCCCAGGAGCGTGGGCTTATGCATGCGAGTATCTCCCCCAATCCGTTGAGAAGACATCCGACCTCGTTATCGGATCGATGGCGCTCCGTAAGGAAGACAACGAGTTCGCCAGACGTCGCTATGTCAACGCATATGCATCCGCGGTGTACCGCACCACCCGCCAAGCAGCAGTCGGCAGCTAACCCGATTCCGTTAACGTGGTCGCATGAGACCAAGTTGGGATGAGTACTTCCTCGGCCTTGTTGACAAAGTAGCCGCACGCGCCACCTGTGACCGCGGCAAGAGCGGCTGTGTTGTCGTCCGCGACAAACGGATCATCTGCACTGGCTACGTTGGCTCACCGTCCGGTATGCCCCATTGCGACGACGCCGGTCACGACTTCAAGCAGGTCATGGATGACGATGGCACCACCCGTCAGCATTGTGTCCGGACAGTCCATGCCGAGCAGAACGCAATCGTGCAGGCGGCTCGGTACGGGCTCCAGCTGGAGGGCACCACTCTGTACTGCTCGATGGAGCCGTGTCGCGTCTGCGCGATGCTTATCGCCAGCAGCGGCTTTGCGCGGGTAGTGGCACGGCGTCGCTATCACGCCGGTGGTGACACCCCGGATATCCTCGCCTCCGCCGGTGTGGAACTCGTCATCGAGCAAGACGCGATCGAAACCTACGAGGGCCAGTAGCTGGACTCAGGGGCAGTCAGAGTGTGGCCGCCATGCGGTACACCAATAGCTCGGACCCCTGACGAAGCGGCTCCTCGTCCCCTGTCGGTACAAACTCGGTTGCCGCAAAAAGCCGATCCGCCGCATCGTTCCCCGCAGTAACCCAAAGTTCTGCGCTGCCGGCACCGGCCGTACGAGCCCAGTCGAGCGCCGCGTTCAGTAGTCCCCGACCGATGCCCATTCGGCGCACCTCAGGGTCTACCCACATCGCACCGACATCCAGCACATCGCCGGCTTCATCCAGACGCCCAAACATCATCCCAACCGGGTCGGAGTCGGCTTCGGCAACCAGCAGGAGACTGTGGGGATGGTTGGCAGCAGTGGTGACGAGTTCCCGCCACCGTTCGTCTGCCTCTGCCGACTCCTGCGCCAGGACACTACGAAATGCATGAGGCGAATCCTCGACTGCACGCAGCCGTAGCGACCGCCACAGGCGCCACTCGTTGTCGGCAATTGCTCTTGTCTTGAATTTCACAACCCGAGTCTTGCAGAGTCGCACTCACCAGCGACGGATTACTACCGACGAGACCAACCATTTGCCAGGAGGTGGCGGCGCATTGTGCCGGTTCTCTCTCGCTGGTGGGCGCTCGATATCGCCTTCGGTTTGCGGTGGGGGGAATCCCGGAGCAGCCGAGTGTATGTTTCTCAAGACGGTCAACTCATCGCTCGATCGCAAGGAGGCAGGCATGCCGAAGGAATTCGCTGGCGTCGTCAACGAAGACATCAGGGAGTCTGTTCCAGACTGGGCGCCATATGAGCAGCCCAAGGCGTCTGAGGGTGCACCGAACGTGCTGTTCGTCGTTTGGGACGACGTCGGATTCTCCGCATTCGAGTCGTACGGGGGGCCAATCCGCACCCCGGCGATGACACGGATCGCTGAGCGCGGACTCCGCTACACCCAGTTTCATACCACGGCACTGTGCTCGCCAACGCGCGCCGCCATGCTGACGGGTCGCAACCACACGACCGTGGGCATGGCCTGTATTGGCGAAGCGACGACCGGGTTCCCCAACTCGAACGGACACATCCCGTTCGAGACCGCAACGGTCGCCGAGGTCCTCGTAGAGCAGGGGTACAACACGTACATGTTGGGCAAATGGCATCTCTGTCCCGAGGACGAGATGAACCTGGCGTCGACCAAGCGGAACTGGCCGGTCGGACGCGGCTTCGAACGGTTCTACGGCTTCCTCGGTGGCGAGACCGGCCAATGGCATCCCGATCTCGTCTACGACAACCATCCGGTCGAGCAGCCGTATCCGCCTGAGGACGGTTACCACCTCAGCACCGACCTCGCCGACCGGGCGATCAGCTTCATCTCAGACGCCAAGCAGATCGCTCCCGCGAAACCGTTCTTCATGTACTTCTGTCCTGGAGTCGCTCACGCTCCACACCACGTCGCGCCGGAGTGGGCGGACAAGTACAAGGGCGAATTCGACCGGGGCTACGAGAAGCTTCGAGAGGAGACGCTGGAGCGCCAGAAGGCCATGGGGATTATGCCCGCAGAGACCGAGCTGGCATCGATGAACCCGATGGCCGAAGCTGTCAACGCCGAGGGAACCCAATGGCCCGAGCTCGATATCGTGCGGCCATGGGATTCGATGGACGCCAATGAGCAACGCTTGTCGGTCCGCATGGCAGAGGTCTACGCCGGCTTGGTGGAGCACACCGATCACGAAATCGGCCGTGTCATCGATCACCTCGAGGAGATCGGTGAGCTCGACAACACAATCATCGTGGTGATCTCCGACAACGGGGCGAGCGGTGAGGGCGGCCCAAACGGTTCGGTCAACGAGAACAGATTCTTCAACAACGTCCCCGACACCATGGAAGAGAATCTCCGCTACCTCGACGTGCTGGGGAGTGAGCAGACCTACAACCACTACAACGTTGGGTGGGCGTCAGCATTCAACTCCCCTCACAAGATGTGGAAGCGGTATGCGTGGAACGGTGGCATCAGTGATCCGCTCATCGTCAGCTGGCCGGCGCAGATCCAGGCGCAGGGCGAGATCCGCGATCAGTACTGCCACGTGGTCGACGTCGCCCCCACTGTCTACAGGCTGCTCGGTATCGAGCCCCCCGAACAGGTCAATGGCTTCACTCAGTGGCCACTCGAGGGTGTTGACCTCGACGACACCTTTGCCGACGCCCAAGCCCCATCGAAGCGTGATACCCAGTTCTACTCCATGCTCGGCAGCCGCGGCATCTACAACCGCGGCTGGAAGGCAAACACCGTGCACCCGACCATCGCCAACTTGGGCAATTTCAGCGCCGACCGATGGGAGCTCTACCACGTGGACGAGGACCGCTCCGAGGTGCACGACCTGTCCGCCGCGCGGCCCGACAAGCTCGAGCAGCTCAAGGCACTCTGGTACCACGAGGCCGGCAAGTACAACGGATTCCCCCTCGAGGACCGCAGCCCGGTCGAAGTGCTCACCGCGCCGCGACCCCAGCTCTCCCCACCGCGCAACCGCTACACCTACCGACCGGGCACAACGGAGGTTCCAGAGGGCGCCGCCGTGAACGTGCGAAACCGGTCGTTCAAGATCGCCGCAACCGCCACCCTGGACGGTCCAGAAGCGGAAGGGGTGCTCTTCTCGCACGGTGGGCGGTTCGGTGGCCACGCTCTCTTCATCAAGGACGGCCGACTGCACTACACGTACAACTGGCTCGGCGAGACGGAGCAGACCGTCTCCTCCGACCGCCCGCTGCCGAGCGGGCCATGTGTCCTGGGCATGTCGTTCGACAAGGAGGGCAACGACGAGCAGATGAGTGCCCTCGGCACGGTCTCGCTGTATATCGGTGACACGAAGGTCGGCGAGGCATCGGTCAAGACGCAGCCAGGCAAATTCATGCTCGGCGGCGAGGGTCTCAACATCGGGCGCGATCCCGGCGTCCCGGTCAATCCCACGATGTACTCATCACCGTTCGAGTTCGCCGGCGGCCGCATCCGCGACGTCGTCGTCGACGTGAGCGGCGAAGCGTATGTCGATCTCGAGCTCGAAGCGCTCGCCGCGATGCATCGCGACTGACGGCCCAGTTCGTCGCGGGGGCGGGTGATGAGCCGGCCATGTGGTATCCCGTCTCCAACAGGCTCTCGGAAACCACGCGGACCCAACCCGGGGACGGCCACAGAAGCAAGGAACCCTCCCCGAAGGGAGGGTTCCTTTTCAAGTCACAGCCACGAGTTCCGCAATGCGGAGTTCGCAAGCTAGGTCACGAGGTGACCTAGCCCTTGTCGTTGATGGCGGCGTGGGCGGCAGCCAGACGGGCGACGGGCACCCGGAATGGCGAGCAGCTCACATAGTCGAGACCGAACTCATGGCAGAGTGCCACAGAGTCGGGATCGCCACCATGCTCACCGCAAATACCGATCTCCATACCGGGCCGCTGCTTGCGACCACCCTCGACGGCGATCTTGATGAGACCACCGACACCAAGACGATCGAGCGTCTGGAACGGGTTGACCGGAAGGATGCCCGCCTCGACGTAGTCGATGAGGAAGCTCTTCTCGGCGTCGTCACGGCTGATCGCAAAAGTGGTCTGCGTCAGGTCGTTGGTGCCAAAGCTGAAGAACTCAGCCTCACGAGCGAGCGGACCGGCGGTCAAAGCGGCTCGAGGTGTCTCCACCATGGTGCCAACCTGGTACTCGACGGTGATGCCACGGTCCTTCATGATCTCGTCGGCAGCCTCGACCACGATGGCCTTGACCCGCTCCAGCTCCTTCACATGGATGGAAAGCGGGATCATGATCTCGGGCTTCGGATCGAAGCCGTTCTCCTTGGCATCGCACGCCGCGGCGATGATGGCCCTTGCCTGCATGCGAGGAATCTCCGGCATCAGGATGCCGAGACGCACACCACGGAAACCGAGCATCGGATTCTCTTCGTGAAGATCGTCAACACGGCCGAGCTTGCGCTCGACTTCCTTGATCTCGTCGCCGTTCGTCGACTTGGCGTCCTCGAGATCATGCAGCTGATCCTCGAGTTCGTCGTGTCCCGGGAGGAACTCATGCAGCGGCGGGTCGATCATCCGGATGATGACGGGCATGCCGGACATAGCCTCGAAGAGACCACGGAAGTCCTCACGTTGCATTGGACGCAGGATGTCGAGCTGGACCTGACGGTCCTCGGCGGTCTCCGCAAGAATCATCTTCTGCACGATTGGGAGACGCTCTGCCTCGAAGAACATGTGCTCGGTACGGCAGAGGCCAATTCCCTGAGCACCATATTCCTTGGCACGATTCGCATCGGTCGGGTAGTCGGCGTTGGCGAGGACACGGAGACGACGGAACTCGTCGGCCCATCCCAGCAGCGTTGACAACCACTTGTCGTTGATGTCAGGAATGACAGTCGGCAACTCGCCAACAAAGACCTCACCGCTGGTTCCCTCGATTGACACGTACTCACCCTCGGCGATGACGCGGTCGTCGACGGCCATGGACCGACCCTCGAGGTCGATCTCGAGTTCGGCGATACCGACAACGGCCGGCTTGCCAAACTGACGAGCGACGAGTGCAGCGTGGCTGGTACGACCACCACGGCTGGTGACGATGCCCTCTGCGGCCAACATGCCGTGAACGTCATCCGGTTTTGTCTCGGGACGAACCAGCATGACCTTCTCGCCGGCCTCTGCCCACTCGACTGCCGTGTCGGCGTCGAAAGCGACCTTGCCGACTGCGGCGCCAGGCGAAACGTTGAGGCCTTCGGCCAGCAGATTGCCTGCAGCCTTGGCTTCCTTGCGGGACTCGACAGAGAACTGCGGGTGCAAGAAGAAGTCGATCTGATCCGGGGTGACCCGCATCACGGCTTCCTCCTTGGAGATCTTGCCCTCTTCTACCAACTCAACAGCGATGCGGACCGCAGCCTGGGCGGTGCGCTTGCCGTCACGGGTCTGCAGCAACCAGAGTTTCTTGTTCTCGACCGTGAACTCCATGTCCTGCATGTCGCGGTAGTGGTCTTCGAGCTGGTTGGAGATCGCCAGCAGCTCTTCGTATGCCTTTGGCATGTCGGTGGCCATCTGGCTGACGGGGATGGTTGCCCGGATACCGGCGACGACGTCCTCACCCTGAGCGTTGAACAGGTAGTCACCTTCGATGTGGTTCTCACCGGTTGCGCCATGACGGGACATGGCAACCCCTGTCAGACAGTCCTCGCCGAGGTTTCCAAACACCATGGTCTGCACATTGACGGCAGTGCCGAGATCGTGCGGGATGTTGGAAGCGTTCCGGTAGTCGACAGCGCGCTTGCCGCTCCACGACTTGAAGACCGCCTCGACGGCCAGCTTCAGCTGCGCATCTGGATCGGAGGGGAAACGGGGCGTGATCTCGAGGAAACGCTCGACAATGTCCTTGAGGGCATCGGTCGGCAACTCGGCATCTGTGGCGACACCAGTCTTGGTGCGGAACTGCTCGAGGATCTCCTCGTACGGTTCGTCTGGGTTGCCGAGAACGACCGAGCCAAACATCTGGATGAGACGACGGTAGGAGTCGTAGGAGAAGTGCTCGTCACCACTGATCTCACTCAGCGAGGCGGCAACCTCATGGTTCAAACCGATATCGAGGACGGTGTCCATCATCCCCGGCATGGAGAACTTGGCGCCGGAGCGGCAGGAAACCAATAGCGGGTTCGCCGGATCACCGAATTTCTTGCCGGTCTTCTCTTCAACATGGTCGAGAGCGGCCCGGACCTGGTCCCACATTCCTTCAGGAGTAGTGAGGTCGGCATCGGTGTAGGCGTTGCAGGCCTCTGTCGTGACTGTGAATCCTGGAGGGACGGGGACGCTCAATCGGGTCATGTCTGCGAGGTTGGCACCCTTGCCACCGAGCAACCCACGGACACTGTCCCAATCTCCAACCAGAGCCTCAGCTTCTGAGACCTCGTCAAAGGTATATACCCACTTCTTCATGCTTTCCGCCTATCGATAGGAAGGTCTGTGTCAGCCGACTCGCGCGTATACACGCCGACCGGTCCCCACCTCAGCAGTCGGGACGCCCCGCCACAAGGGTCCAGCGCCACTCAAGTGGGGCCAATAGGCCCATTACCCCTATGCCCCTGCTTCGTAGCGTGTAAGGGTTACCGAGAGGAGATTCGGCTGTGAGCGAGATGTACGTCTCGGGCCAGTCGGGTATCGGCCGTTTGATTCAAGCGTTGGCCGAAAGTGGCCACGCCGTCATCGGGCCGGTTATCCGGAACCAGGCCCTCGTCTACGACGAGATCGATGGAGTTGAGGATCTCCCGAAAGGTTGGACTGATCTGCAGGAGCCGGGGCGGTACCGTCTCGAGCACCGCGGTGACGAAAAGCTCTTCGGGTATGTCGTCGGCCCCGCGAGTTGGAAGCAATACCTCAGTCCCCCGGAGGCCGTCGTATGGGCGGGGACGATTGGGACGGAGGGATTCAAGTCGGATCCGGTGCCGGAGCCCCCGAAGTACGCCTTCTTCGGCGTGCGCCCCTGCGAACTGGCCGCGCTGCGCATATTGGACAACGTCTATACGAGTAGCAACGGGCTGCCAACGGTCGCCGGTTACACAGCAACAAGAGAGAAGGCTTTCATTGTCGCGGTGAACTGCTCGGACCCGGGCGGAAACTGCTTCTGCGTCTCGATGGATACGGGCCCAACAGCCAAAGCGGGATACGACATCTCGATCACAGAAGTCGTCCACAACGGCAACATGCGCTATCTCCTGACCAGCGGGAGCGAAACCGGTGCCGAGGTGCTCGCAAGCATCGAAGGGCTGAACCACGCAAGCTCAGAAGAGGTCGAGGCCGGTGAGACGGTGCTGGCCCGGGCAGCCGACATGATGGGCAAGAGGCTCGACACAGAGGACCTACCCAACCTCCTGAAGGGCAACGCCCTCAACCCACGTTGGGAGAGTATCGCCGACAAGTGCTTGGCTTGCGCCAACTGCACCATGGTGTGCCCGACCTGCTTCTGCAACACCGTCGACGACAACCTCTCGCTCGACGGCGAGCATGCGACCCGTACCCGCAAGTGGGATTCGTGTTTCACCCTCGGGTTCTCATACATGCACGGCCAACCGATGCGTGAATCGGTCGGGGCCCGCTACCGACAGTGGATGACCCACAAACTCGCAACCTGGGTCGACCAGTTCGGCGAGATGGGCTGTGTCGGCTGCGGACGTTGCATCACCTGGTGTCCCGTGGGCATCGACATCACCCAGGAAGTCGAGGCGATCCGCCGCGGCGATCTACGCGACACACACATCGGCGTGGGAGGTTACGTGTGATGACAGAAGACAGCTTGGCCAAGGCGCTGGGTGACCACGACTTCTTCAGGGGGCTCCAAGCAGAGCAACTCGACGATCTGGCCGCCATCGCCACCAAGGTCGAAATGGCCCGCGGCGATCTGATCTTCGCCGAGGGAGGTCATGCCGACTCGGCATATGCCATCGTTGATGGATCGGTCGCCCTGGAGCTCAAGGTCTCTCATCGTGGCAACCACATCATGCAGACATTGCACAGTGGCGAGATGCTCGGGTGGGGGTGGCTGTTCCCACCCCACCGATGGTCGTTCAGCGCTCTCGCGTTGGACCCGACAACGCTGATTCGGTTCGACGCCGAGCAGCTGCGGCTCCTCCAGGACGAGGACTGCGCTCTTGGCTATGTGATGATGAAACGATTCGCCCAGGTCATGACCAACCGTTTGGCCGCAACCCGATTGCAGCTGGTGGACTTTTATGGAAACACTCACTGATCCGGCCGTCATCGATCAGATGACACCCATACCGTTCCGGGTACGCAGCGTGCGTGAGGAGTTATCCCACACGTTCACTCTTGAATTGGAACCGCCCGACGGCGCATTCGAATTCCTGCCCGGCCAGTTCACGATGGTGTATGCGTTTGGGATCGGCGAGGTACCGATCTCGATCAGTAGCAGTGCCTCACAGACGGGGACGATTCTGCAGACGATCAGACGGACCGGTGCCGTCACCCATGCGTTGGGTCGTCTCAAGTCGGGTGACTACGTTGGGATCCGTGGCCCATATGGGACCCCGTGGCCGATGGACGACATCGAGGGCCGCGATCTCTTGATTATCGGTGGTGGCATTGGGCTCGCACCGCTGCGACCGGCGGTCTATCACGCCCTGGAGAACCGGGACGACTACGAACGTGTAGTCATCCTCTACGGCACCCGCACCCCAGACGACATCCTGTTCGAGAAGGAGCAGCGGTCCTGGGGTGATCGCACGGACTTGTCGACACTGATGACCGTTGATGCGGCCGATCGCGGCTGGAACGGTGCAGTCGGGGTTGTGACCCGCCTCATCGGTAGGGTCGGCTTCGACCCCGCCAACACGACGGCAATGGTGTGCGGACCAGAAATCATGATGACGGTGACCGCGGAACGGCTGATCGAGGGTCACTCGATGGCTCCTGAGAACATCTACGTGACGATGGAGCGGAACATGAAGTGCGCCATCGGCGTGTGTGGCCATTGCCAATTCGGCTCGAAGTTCATTTGCACCGATGGTGCGGTGTTCCCGTTCCCAGAAGTGGCTGGTCTCTTCGACATAAAGGGAGTGTGAGATGGCTCTACCCAAACTTGCGGTATACAAGTTCGCATCATGCGATGGTTGCCAGCTGAGCATTCTCGATGTTGAGGATCTGCTGCTGGACATCGCAAGCGTCGTCCACATCGCCAACTTCCCAGAGGCTTCACGTGAGGTCATCGAGGGACCGTACGACTTGACTCTCGTCGAGGGTTCGATCACGACGGCCCATGATGCGGAACGGATCCACGAGATTCGGAGGGAGTCGAAGTTCCTCGTAACGATCGGCGCTTGCGCCACGGCCGGGGGCATCCAGGCTCTGAAGAACTGGAAGGACACCGATCTGTTTGCCAGGACTGTCTATGCCCATCCCGAGTATCTCGACACACTCGAAACATCGACACCGGTGAAGAACCATGTCGAAGTCAACTTCGAGCTACGGGGATGCCCTGTGGACAAGATGGCACTCGTCGAGGTAGTTGCTGCGTTCGTGCAAGGACGTCGCCCCAACATCCCCGAGTACAGCGTCTGCGTCGAATGCAAACGCAAAGGCACGCCGTGCGTCATGGTCAGTCACGGCACCCCGTGTCTCGGTCCGGTCACCCAGGCCGGGTGTGGAGCGTTGTGCCCGTCGTATAACCGAGGTTGCTACGGCTGCTTTGGGCCGATGGAGAGCCCAAACACCGACATGCTGGCGGCTGCGTGGCAGGGGCTCGGAGTGAGTCACCGTGGACTGGTGGATGCCTTCCGCAGCTTCAACGCATATGCCGAGCCGTTCCGAATCACGAGCGATCACCATGAAGCGCTCGCCGTCGCAAAAGGAGAGTGACGATGAGTGATGTCAGGAAGCTCGACGTTGACTACATCGCCCGCGTCGAAGGCGAAGGCGAGATGCACGTCAAGGTTGTCGATGGTGAGATCGAGGATGTCTGGTTCGGCATCTTCGAGCCGCCTCGGTTCTACGAGGCGTTCCTGGAGGGCCGTCCGTTCTCCGATGCTCCGGATATAACGGCACGTATCTGCGGGATCTGTCCAGTGGCCTACCAAATGAGCTCCGTCCATGCCATGGAATATGCGTTTGGCGCTTCGGTCACCGGCCAACTGCGGGCGCTGCGGCGTCTGCTGTATTGCGGTGAGTGGATCGAGAGTCATGTGCTCCATATGTTCCTGCTCCATGCGCCGGATTTCCTCGGCTATGAGAGTGCCGTGCACATGGCGGCGGACCACAAGGACGTCGTCGAGCTTGGTCTTCGTCTCAAGAAGGCCGGCAACGCCATCGTCACTGTGGTCGGTGGGCGAGAGATCCATCCGATCAACGTCAAGGTCGGTGGGTTCTACAAGGCACCGACGAAGAAGGAACTCGAGACGCTCATTCCCGAGTTGGAGTGGTCGCGGGATGCGGCGATCGAGACGATCAAGCTCGTATCCGGATTCACGTTCCCCAACGTGGAACAGGACTTCGAGTTCGTTTCGCTGAGCCATCCGCTGGAGTATCCGTTCAACGAGGGACGGATGGTGTCGAACAAGGGTCTCGACATCGCGGTTTCCGAGTGGAACGACTACTTCCTCGAGGAGCACGTCGAGCGATCGAACGCGTTGCATTCGACCATCCGGGAACGCGGTGCTTATCACGTCGGTCCCCTGGCCAGATATGCGCTCAATTACGAGAAGCTGACTCCAGCCTGTCACGACATTGCGTCACAGGTGGGGCTGGGTCCGGTCGAGCTGAACCCGTTCAAGAGCATCATCGTGCGTGGTGTAGAGACGCTCTATGCGATCGAGGAAGCATTGCGCATCATCGATCAGTACGAAGAGCCAGCGCAGCCA
This sequence comes from bacterium, assembly GCA_024228555.1. GTDB lineage: Bacteria > Actinomycetota > Acidimicrobiia > Spongiisociales > UBA5794 > JAAETI01. Next base: position 23,659 of record JAAETI010000331.1, read on the forward strand.
AGCGTTGAACTCAACGTGCATGCGGGTGTCGGCCATGGTGCGTCGGAGGCTCCCCGCGGGATGCTCTATCACCGGTATGAGCTCGATAGCAACGGACGGATTCTCAAGGCGCAGATTGTGCCGCCGACGGCACAGAATCAGCTGACCATCGAGGACGACTTGCGGACGGTGCTGGAGCGCTCGCTGGAACTGCCCGACGATGAGCTGACCTGGCTGCTCGAACAGTCCATCCGCAACTACGACCCGTGCATCTCGTGTGCGACCCACTTCTTGAAGCTCAACATCGAGCGGACAACAACGAAGTGAGCGATCTCGTCGTCATCGGCGTCGGCAATCGCTGGCGCCGAGACGACGCAGCGGGCCTCGAAGTCATCGATGCGCTACGGGAGCGTGTCGATGACTCGGTTTCCCTTGTCGAGAGCGATGGCGAGCCGACCCGTCTGCTTGATGCGTTTGAGCTTGCCCCCAAGGTGATCATGGTGGATGCCGTGGTGACGGGGGGCGAACCCGGCAACGTGCACCGGTTCACCGATATGGACCTACCCGACGGCATGGGGATCGGCCAGTCAAGCCATCTCGTGCAGTTGTACGAGACGATCGCCTTAGGCAAGCTTCTCGACAAGCTCCCGAATGGTCTGGTCCTGATCGGCATCGAAGCCATTGACTTCAACAACGGCGAGGGCGTGACCGATGCCGTGGCAGCAGGAGTGACGGCGGCCGTTGAGACGGTGCTTGCAGAGCTGGCGGGCTAGAAGGCCACCGGTATTGGTGCATATGCCCGATCCCCGACGCTAGATCCTCTGGGACTTGCGTAGATCCGTCGCCCAAATACCGACCTTTTCTACGCAAGTTCGGGACTGGGGCGAGTAGCGGCTACCCGCTCAGTGCGGTGCGGAACCTGACCAGCGTCTCGTCGACCTCGGCATCTGTGGTCTTGAAGCTGGTGACCACTCTGATCACTCCCGGGGCGATCCGATAGAACATGAGATCCAGTTCCTCGAGTCGGTCGATCACCTCATTGTCGAGCCGCATGAACATGATGTTGGCTTCGGGCTCGTCGCGGACGTCAACATCGAGCGACCGCAGACCCTCGTAGAGGCGCTGCGCCGACTGGTTGGCTGCGGCCGCCAATCGAAGCCAAAGATCGTCCGCCAGATAGGCCAACAGCTGCACCGACTGGAAACGCATCTTCGAAGGCACATGCCCGGCCCGCTTGGTGCGGTAGACGAGCTCATCGGACAGACTGTCATCGAAACTGACGATCGCATCCGTGCTCATCCCGCCGTTCTTGGTCGCACCGAGTGTCACAGCCAAAGCCCCGGCCTTCCACGTGACATCGGCCGGCTCGCAACCCAGACGGGCGATTGCGTTGGCCAGACGGGCACCATCGACATGAGTAGTGAGACCAAACTCGGCCGCAGCTCGGCTGAGTTCGGCGATGTCCGCCACCTCGTACACCGTGCCTCGCTCGGTCGGTTGGGTCAACGACAGCACCGCCGGTTGCGATTCGTGGGGGTCTCCCCAGGTGACGGCCTCGAGGCTGGCTCGCAGTTGCTCCGACCCAATCCGGCTCCCCTCGCCGGGGACGGCCGTCATGACAGCTCCACCGGAGAACAGTGAGCTAGCGCCACCTTCGTGGGTGATGATGTGAGCGTCCGGGTGACAGAGAATCGCACCCCAGGGCGGAGTCATCGCCGACAAGGCCAGGGCGTTGGCTGCAGTACCGGTCGGTACGGGGAAGATGCGTGCCGTTGCGTGGCCGAAGACCTCTCTGACCCGCTCGGTGAGCATCGTCGTCCACCGATCGCCACCGTAGCCGAGTTCCCCACCCTCATTGGCCTCGCCGATCGACGCCAAGATCTCCGGAGCAACACCAACGGCATTGTCGCTGCGAAACTCAATCGGTGATCTCATGCTGCTCCCGGCGTGGATTCATCGGGACGGTACCAGGCACAGGTCGGCACCCTGCGAGGTGTCTCTGATGAGAAACGGCCGAATCCCCGACACGGGATCTCGCATCAGAAATAGGCGAACCCGATGCGAAATCCCCCCTTGACACGGAGTGAACGTTCATTCATTATGAACGAACATTCAGTCATGCCAAAGGAGCCGACATGGGATGGACCGTATCCGATATCCCCGACTTGACCGAGAAAGTCGCCGTGGTCACCGGCGCCAATGGTGGCCTTGGCCTCGAGTCTGCCAAAGCACTCGCCGGGAAGGGCGCCCACGTCGTTATGGCAGCTCGCAACCAGGACAAGGCCGCAACGGCTCGCGACGAGATCCTCAGCGTCCATCCCGAAGCGTCACTGGAGATCGTCGAGCTTGATCTCGGTTCCTTCGAAAGCACCAAGGCGGCCGCAGCAACGATTGCGGCCTCCCAACCCAAGATCGACATCCTGATCAACAATGCCGGTCTCATGGCAATGCCCGAACGTCGCTCGGCCGATGGTTACGAGATGCAGTTTGGCGTCAATCACCTTGGTCACTGGCTGTTCACGGCCGGTTTGCTCCAGCCAATCCTGGCCGCAGATGGTGCACGAGTCGTGACCGTCTCCAGCACCGCGCACCACGGCGGCAAGGTCGTCGATCCCGACAACGTCAACATGGAGGGCAACTACTCCCCTTGGGGCGCCTACGGACGCGCAAAATTAGCCAACCTCCACTTTGCCCTTGGTCTCCAACGCGAGTTTGAGGAGCGGGGAGTATCAGCCCAAAGCCTTGCGGCGCACCCTGGGCTCTCGCACACCAACCTCCAGGTGCATACTGTTGAGCAGGGCGGCGGCGGTCGCTCAGGGCCATTCTGGGTCTTTCTGGCCAAGCACACCGGCATGTCCGCCGACCGAGGCGCGCTATCTCAACTTCGGGCGGCCACAGATCCCGAAGCCAAGGGTGGCGAGTTCTACGGACCACGCTGGGTCAACAACGGATCGCCGACTCGCAAGCCCATTCTCCGCCGCGATGTCGACGAAGGAACCGAGAAACTGTGGCTTGTCTCGGAACGTGAAACTGGCACTTCCCTTGACTTTGACCCAGCGGCGGAGAAGTTATGAGCCCCACGATTGATCGCCCCGCGGCTATCCGGAGGGGCCTCCGTGACCTGGTCGCCGAGCGAGGCTTCCATGGAGCCTCAATGGGAGCAGTCGCCAAGGCCGCAGGAGTCGCCACCGGGACGGCGTACGTGCACTACGAGTCGAAGGAGGAACTCGTCTATGCAACGTACCTCGAGCTCAAATCGGAGCTGAGTACGGCTGTGCTGGAGGACTTCGATCAGTCGGCCGAGCCGTACGAACGCTGGCACCACCTCCTGACCAGGTCATACGACTTCCTATCCGAGGAGCCAGAACGGGCCCGGTTCCTCACCCAACTGGAGGAGTCGCCCTACTTCGAGGAGGCCCACTCCAGGTTGGCTGCGGCCGGCGACCGTCTCGCCGAGATCGGCAAGTCAGAGGAGCTCACCGAACTCCTGGTCCCGCTCCCCTACGAGGTGATCTATACGCTCTCGTTCGGAGTCGCCGTGCGGTTGATTGCTGCGGGCGTCCTCCTCAAACCAGAAGAGATCGACCTTCTGGTCGGGGCCACCTGGAGAGCGGTAACCAAGCCGCAATAGGCAATCAATAGACGGTGCGAAGACCAACCAGTGGGCAATGAGACCCACCGAACGACGGCAGAGGAGCTACCTCATGATCACTGATTTCACAGACAAAGACGTGCCCGACCAGACAGGAAGGACATTCTTCATCACGGGAGCCAACACAGGCATCGGGTTCGAAGCAGCCAAGGTGTTTGCAGGCGCAGGAGCCCGAGTGCTCCTCGGCTGTCGCAATACTGAGAAGGGCAAGGCTGCGCTGGCCCGCATCGCTGATGCGCACCCTGGCGCCGACACCCAACTCGTCGAGATAGACCTGTCCGACCTCGCAAGCGTGCGCAAGGCAACCGAGGTCGTGGCTCGGGAATCCCACCTCGACATCCTGGTCAACAACGCGGGCGTCATGTGGAACCCAAAAACGATCACAAAAGACGGTTTCGAGTCCCAATTTGGCATCAACCATCTCGGCCATTTCGCCTTGACCGGGTTACTACTTCCTTTGCTCGAGGCCACCCCAAACAGCCGTATCGTTACCGTTTCGAGCACCGGCCACCGGTTCGGCAACGGCGACCTGTTCTGGGACGACATCAACGCCGACAACGAATACCACACACGCAAGCGCTATTACGCAAGCAAGCTCGCCAACCTGCTGTTTACCTACGAACTCGACCGACGACTGACGGCAAGAGGCGCGCCAACTATCGCCGTCGCCGTGCATCCTGGAGGTTCAGACACCGAACTCGGCCGCTATGTGACAGGTGGTTTCGGGATGATGATGCGGGCGATGACACCGCTCATGCGACTGTTCATGAACAGCGCAGAGACTGGGGCCTGGCCGACAGAACTCGCGGCAACGGCACCTGCCGTCGAGGGCGGCCAGTACTTCGGACCCAGTCGCTATCGCGAGATGTCCGGTCCGGCCAGGCAGGTCGACTCAAGCCCGGAGAGCAAAGATCCGGTGAAGGCCCAGCGACTGTGGGATCTGTCGATCGAACTGACTGGCGTCGATCCCGGCATTTGATGCAGAAGCGCCAGCAGAACTCACCTAGCATGGCGGCTCGTCGAGGGAGATCCTGCTTGAGATCGATCACAATTGTCTTCGCAGCCGTGGCCATTATCGCGACCGGTTGTGGTGGCTCCGATACTCCCACCACCCCCGCACCGGATTCAGTTGAGACACCGGACTGGGACGTGCAGGGTCATCGTGGCGCACGCGGGGTGCGACCGGAGAACACGTTGCCGTCGTTCGAGTCCGCCCTTGATGTAGGCGTATCGACACTCGAACTCGACCTACATCTGTCGGCAGACGGGGTCTTGGTGATCTGGCACGACCCCCGAATCGAGGCAGCGAAGTGTCGAGACACCGATCCCGCCTTGCCATCGGTAACCCTCGAACCACTGGTCAACAGCCTGACCGCCGCCCAACTCGCCACCTACGTCTGCGACCAAAACCCGGATCCCGGCAAGTATCCGGACCAGACAGCCGACGCCGGCACCGTCACCGGCGAGAGCTATGGAATCGCCACCTTGGAGCAACTCTTCGAGATGGTCAGTGAGTACGCGGAGAGCGATTCAGTTCCTGAGGAGCGAAGGGCAAACGCGGCCAGCGTCCTGTTCAACGTCGAACTGAAACGCGATCCGAGCAATCCGGGCAACATCGGCGACTCCTTCGACGGCAGCAATCCAGCAGCGTTCGAGAAGGCGGTCGCCGATCTCGTCGCCGAATGGAACTACGAGGACCGGGTCATCGTGCAGAGCTTTGACCACCGATCGTTGTGGGCGCTGCGCACGGTGGCGCCTTCTATTCAGTTGGCCGCTCTCACCTCACGCGACATCCCGGACCTCGACGAATTGGCAGATTCCGGTGCCACGATCTGGTCGCCAAAACACACCCTCCTCAATGCGGGACTTGTCGCTGAGGCCGCAACCGCTGGTCTTGCCGTCATCCCGTGGACCGTCAACGACGAGGGTGACGTTTGCTCGGCGCTCGCCATGGGAACCGACGGTGTCATCACCGACAGGCCAGATTTGGTCCTCGGCGCCGACGGGTGGCTTGCCGGCTGCAGCTAGCTGAGCCGAATCCCGAAGGGCAAGACCCTGCCGAACTGCTGGCTAAGTAGTCGAGGCCCCCGGCACCTCCAGGAGGGTTTGTCAGCAGCCTGTGGCATCCTTCAGAACCTGGCATGCTTCGGCCATTCGGGCAGGGCCGAGTTGGGTGACTCTGCGCCGAAAGGCATCACGCCTCAAGGTGTGAAGGTTGTCGAATGAAGCGAAGCATGTTGTGGGCACACCGTCGCTTTCTGGCGTCAGTTCCAACTCCGAGACCACGCCGCGGTTGATTCGGGTCAGGGCGGCTACGACGACCGAACCGATGCGATCAGCCACAGGGTCTCGGGTCAGAATCAGAACGGGCCGGTCACCCCCAGGGGTAGCCGCAAACCAAACTTCACCCCGCTCCATCGGCCCAATCCGACCAATCCTCAGCGGGACCCCAATCAGCGATCTCGCCAAGAGCCAACTCGTCATCTGTGAGCGGGGTCGCTTGCCATGCCTCGATGTCAACCTCGGCCCGAAGCCGTACCAGATGTCGGTGCAACGCCTCACGCAGAAGCTCGGACCGATCAACACCAAGACGCAGCGCCCATTGCTTGGCACTCGCTGCTTCTTCGTCATCCACGCGGAAACTCAGCATTGTCATACAGCAATCTTATAGTGTATGACGCTCAGGTCAACCCTCTCGTAGCGAGACTCGGTCAGGACTCGGTGACAAGAACAACCTTGCCGGCGTGGCCGCCACGCTCCATGAACTCGTGGGCACGGGAGGCTTCGAGCAGCGGGAACTCCTCAGCGATCACCGGACGCATCTTGCCGCTGACGGCGAGGTCAAAGAACTCGCTCAACGAATCCCGGTACCAGTCCATGTTCTCGGCGGGATACTTCTCCATTCCCGGCCCCAGCGGCACGGTCTTGCCATTTGGCATGAGCTTGACCAAACCGACCACCGCCATCGTGGGAGGGATGATCTTGAAGCCACCCTTGACGGCACCGGCCATGCCGAGCATCACGAGGCGCCCACCTTTGCGCAGGGACTGAGCAGACCGCCACAGCTGGCGGCCACCGCCGATGATGTCGAACACGGCATCAACACCGTCTCCGGTCAGGTCGCGGATGCGGGCGACGAAGTCGTCGTTTCGATAGTCGATGGGCGTCGCCCCCATTGACTCGACCAGGTTGCGATTGTGCGCCGATGCAGTACCAAACACCTCCGCATCCGCTTGCACCCCTAGGTGCACCAGAGCACTGCCCACACCGCCCGCAGCACCGTGGGCGAGCATTCGCTCACCGCTCTTCACGGCAGCAGTCTTGTGCAAAGCCAGGCTCGCTGTGAGGTAGTTGACCACCAACGCGACAGCGTCGGTCGATTCCAATCCCTGTGGCACCGAGACAGCTCTGTCGGCCTTGGTGCAGACGTACTCGGAGTAGCAACCGGCATCGCCGAAGGTCCATGACGCCACACGCTGCCCAACCTCCAAGCCAGTCACGCCTTCACCAAGCTTGTCAACGAGACCGACGACATCCTCACCAGGTGTGTACGGAGGTTTCACCCCAGGAAACCAGTGCCCTCGCAACATAACTTCGTAGCTGGAGACACCGGCAGCCTCGCTCTTGATCCGGACCTCACCCGGCCCGGGTTCAGGCATATTCTCTGTTACGACCTCGAGGACCTCCGGTCCGCCTCGACGTGCAACAACAACTCGACGACTCTCGGACTCGCCCACGCTGACTCCTTTGCGAACGGTCCGTCGATTGTCGCGCTGAGGGCTCCCGCCTGGAAGTGAGAGAAAGACCCTGGGGCTCGGGACGTGACTGTCTACCCGGCCAGCGCCTGGCCGAACCTGACCAGCGCATCGTCGACCTCGGCATCCGTCGTCTTGAAGCTGGTGACGAACCGGATCACACCGGGAGCAATGCGATAGAACTGCATGTTCTGTTCCTCAAGTCGAGCAACGGCCTCCGGGGGAAGGCTCAGGAACAGGATGTTGGCCTCGGGGCGGTCCAGAGGCTCAACGCCGAGCAGACCCAAGCCCGTCGCCAGCCGTTGGGCAGCTCGATTCGATGCCGCGGCCAGGCGGAGCCAAAGATCATCCGTCAGGTATGCCAGGAGTTGTGCCGACTGGAATCGCATCTTCGACGGTACATGCCCGGCACGTTTCGTGCGGAAGACAAGCCCGTCCGAGAGCGACTCGTCGAAACTAACGATGGCGTCGGTACTCATGCCACCGTTCTTGGTGGCTCCAAGAGTCACCGCGGTCGCCCCCGCCTTCCATGTGACATCAGCAGGTGAGCAGTCCAGCGTCACAATTGCATTGGCCAGTCGTGCACCATCGATATGGGTCGTGAGGCCGAATTCTGCGGCTACGCCGCTGAGATCTTTGAGAGCTGCCACGGGGTACACGGTTCCAGCCTCGGTCGGCTGGGTGAGAGACAACACCGCCGGCTGCGATTCGTGCGGATCACCCCACGTGACCCCTTTGAGCGTCGCCAGCAGCCTCTCCGGCTCGACTCGGCTTCCCTCACCACTCACAGCCGACATCACGGCGCCCCCGGCAAAGAGCGAGGTAGCACCGCCCTCGTGCGTGATTATGTGAGCGTCACGGTGACAAAGGACCGCTCCCCACGGTGGCGTCATCCCCGATAGAGCGAGAGCATTGGCTGCAGTACCCGTAGGCACTGGAAACACCCGCGCCGTGGGGTGTTCGAAGACCTGCCTGACCATCTCGTTGAGTTGCTCCGTCCAGCGATCGCCGCCGTATCCGAGCGCTCCCCCAACATCCGCCTCGCTGATCGCAGCCAGGATCTCAGGCGCGACGCCGACGGAATTGTCGCTGCGAAACTCAATCGGTGATCTCATGTCTCTCCCGGCTTGGATTCCCATCAGCGGGACGGTAACAGGCAAAGATCGCCACCCTGCGGGATATCCCACGCATCGCTTCTGGATCAACAGCGGACTCACTCTCTCTCAACGTCTCACAGGTTCGTCATGGTCGATGCACAGGGCACGCCCGCAACCTAAGGGGGTCAACAAGCAGATACTCCACGGAGAAAGCACATGGAAACCTCCCTACTCGCCGAACCGGTCGCGACCGCGACACTGGATAAGGAATCCTCCGACGCCCACCCAGCATCGAGCCAATCGCAGCCACGACGGTCGGTGCCCCAATCGAGATCGAGCCGTCCGTGGAAGCGGATCATCATCGACTCAGCCCTCCTGGCTACGTTCATTCTCGGCTTTGCGAGCCTCGCATTGGGCAACATCTTGTGGCACGTCGTAGCTGGCCTTGCATTCGCCGTGCTAGCGGTCGCCCACGTCGCCATCAATCGTACCTGGGCTCGGGGTGTCGCTCGTCGGCGCCGCACCCTCCGGGGCCACACTCGCACGAACGCCGCCATCGCCTCCACCCTTGCCGTCGGTTGGCTTGCCATAGTGATCAGCGGCATCGGGCTCTGGGCCGGCGTGGGCTCCTTCGAGCCCCTGCACTCAGTTGGCGTGATCCTGTTGACAGTGTCCACCGTGGTCCACCTGGTGATGCATCGACGTTGGATCAAGCGGGCAGCACCGGGACGGCCAGCTACTGACCGCGTGAGGGGAATCCGTGCAAACGTTGCGTAGCGCACGGCCGCTGGACAACCCTGCGGAGGCGCCACAATCGGTGGTCCTCGGACCGGAGGACAGCCGCACGCTGCGCTACTTGCTCGCGCTGTGCGGCGATGACGCCGACGCCGGCGTCACGCATAGCCCGGTTGTTCGACCAGGACAATGATCCTGACACCGCAATGATGTTCCGACGATTGGCTACCGAACGACAGCAATTCGCTGACCGCCTGACTGAACTCATCGACGGACACAGCCGCAGTGAGGTCAAGGTTCGGCGTACGTTGCGCAGTCGCCTATTTCGCCTTCGCCTGCGAATCGCAGAGCTTGTCCCTGGTGGCTACGGAGCCGAGGATGATCGCCGCGTTGTACTGCGCATCGCGAAGCGAGGCTCGAAACTGATCCGAAATGCTTATGCCGACGCCCAATCACGGCTGCTGTCATGCGCCGCGCACGGGGAGGTTTCCAGTCAGGCACAGGCTGTCGAAACCGCCAACTTCAGCATCCACACCGCCGCGGCCCGGGCCGAGCGACGCTGAAACCGTCCCCCAGGCCAACTTCACAATGAGCGTGTAGCCGCCAGGGGCAATCGCACGTTCACAACGGTCCCCTGTCCAGGGCTGCTCTCGATGGCTACGTCGCCGCCATGACTCGTAACGATGGACCGAACGATTGACAGGCCCAGACCGCTTCCTGGCGTCGCCCGATCCTCGCCTGCTTGATAGAAGCGCTCGAACGCTCGGTCGGCGTCGACCTCGTCCATTCCGGGGCCCTCGTCGGCCACCACCAAGACGAGATTGTGCCCATCCCGGCCGATCGCGACAGTTGCCGGCGTGCCGGGCTCGGTGTGGGTTCGCACATTGCCGAGAAGGTTTACGACCACCTGACGCAACCGCCCGGAATCCCCCTCAACGGTGGCCTCATCTGCGGAAACCTCGAGCTTCAGCGGACGGTCGGGATCAATCGCCCGAGCATCTGCGACTGCGTCTTTGGCTACGGCACGCATGTCAACGTGTTCTCTGGCGAACGGCCGCTCTTCGTCGAGTTTGGCCAGCAATACGAGATCATCGACCAGATCACCCATCCGCCCTGCCTCGTGTTCGATACGACTGAACGACCTGTCCACATGTTCCGGGGTGGTTGCACCCCGCCGATAGAGCTCGGCATAGCCTCGGATAGAGGTCAGCGGTGTTCGCAATTCATGCGCCGCATCTGCGACGAACCTCCGCATTCTCCCTTCCGACTCTGCTTTGGCAGCAAGAGCGTCTTCAATTCGGCCCAGCATCGCATTCAGCGCTCCTCCAAGACGCCCGACTTCGTTGGACGGTCTCGAGACGGCCACTCTCCCAGAGAGATCACCCTCATTGATGCGCTCGGCAGTGCTCGCCATGTCAGCAAGGGGATCCAGTTCGCGCCTGATAAGCCACCACACCCCGGTCGCAAGGACGACCGCAGCCAAGAACCCGATTCCGGCGAGAATCCTGAGCGAACCTCGCATGGTGTTCACGAAGACGTCCAGTGGTTGGCCCAGCACTAGCAGCGTGCCGTTGGCCAACTCGAGGGCCGTCACCCGATAGGAATCCTTGCGCTCACCGACCATGAAGGGATCGGGGGATTCGCGAAGCGCGGCAACATCGTCGGCGGACAACTCCGGGAGCGCATCCGGCGACTCCGCCGTACCTGACTGAACCACACCAAGGACAGTCCCATCCGGAGCTACTGCCATAACCGCCAACTCAGCCGGGCCAAACCCCGCCGCATCTGTCTCGATCATTGCTACGAGGGTGTCCGCAGAAATGCTCGACACCACCGACTCGATCTGGGACCTGATCGCACCCAGTTCGGCATCTAGATCCGCGATGAGCCGATTGCGGAGCAGGACTTGCGCAGCCACCCCTGAGACGAAGAGCACGACAACAAAGGCAGCAACCGTCATGAGCACTAGCCGACGCCGGATGGTCATGGCTCGACCCGTAACACGTAGCCGAATCCGCGCACGGTATGGATCAACCGGGGCCCGTGTTTCTCGGTCTTGCGCCTCAGATAGCCGACGTAGATCTCGACGACGTTCTTGTCACCAGTGAAGTCGTAGTCCCACACATGGTCGAGTATCTGCTGTTTGGAGAGGACGACTTCCGGATTGACCAGAAAGTACCTGAGTAGGTTGAACTCGGTTGGAGCGAGGTCGATCGCTCGGCTGTTGCGACTGACCCGGTGTGCACGCTCGTCCATCTCGACGTCGGCGAAGTTCACGACGTGCCGCTCGTCAACCGCGACCGCGGCCGTCCGACGGATGACCGCCTGGACCCGCACCACCAACTCTTCGAGGCTGAAAGGCTTCGTGATGTAGTCGTCCCCACCTCCGGTGAGGCCGCTGATGAGGTCGTCAGTGGAGTCACGTGCGGTCAGAAAGACGACAGGCGTGCTGTCGCCGCTGTCACGGAGACGTCGTACCACCTCGAACCCGTCAAAACCAGGCATGTTGATATCAAGAACGATGAGGTCGGGACGGATCCGGCGAGTTTCGCTTAGAGCGGTCACTCCGTCTGCAGCCACAACGACCTCGAACCCTGAGAAGCCGAGTGCGGTGCGGACGAGATCTCGGATGTACTCCTCGTCGTCCACGACCAGCACCACATGCTTTGCAGAGGTCGGGGTCGTCATCGGTTCTCCTACTCGGGACGGCTAGTCCGTGATGTCACGACGTTGGAACACAACAAATGTGGCAACGCCGAATGCCGCAGCGTACAACGCGAGCAGCAGGGCTGATTGCTCATACGAAACGGCCGAGCTTCCGCCTGAGGTGAACGTCGTGAGGGTTCCACTAGGCAGCCACTCTGCAGCCGTGTCCCAAACCAGACCGAGCAGACTCTCGCCGATCAGCATGTAGGCGACTCCGGCCGTGATTGCAGCGGAAGCCGACTTGGTGAGCATTGCCAGAAGCGCACCGGCAAGGCCCCAAACCACGGTGGCAACCAAGACATTGAGGCCGGTACTCGCGACAGCAGCTAGACCCGCACCGGTTGTCCATGCGGCGGTACTCACCGCGGCCGACGAGGAGAACACGAGTGCGGTGGCCGCTCCGGCGACGGCTGCACCGGCAATTCCGGCGACGATGAAAGTGGCGAGTGCAGCCAGCTTGCCGCCGAGGAGCAGCGCTCGCTGCGGTTCCCCGACCAGCAACTGGCGGATTGTGCCTCGCTCGTAGTCACGAGCCACGGACATAGCGAATAGTGCCAAGGCGACTATGCCGATCATTGGCGCCGCGGCTGCTAGTCCCGCAATCCAGCCATCGGCCGATGCCAGGTCAACGCTGGCGAAACGTTGACCGCCGCCGGGGCCGGGCGCATCTCCGCCATCGAAGCCGATAAACGTGAACATCGTGATGAGAGCGGTGAACGCCACCATGATTCCGGCTCCGATGAGACCGGTCTTCTTGAATCGGATCAACTCAGATCTGTATGTGCGGAGCATTGTCAGTTGGCCTTTCTGGCGTTGGTGAGACGAAGGAATACGTCTTCGAGGTCCTCCACGTCACAGCGAAGCTCGCGGAGGGTGATGTCGTTGTTGAATGCGAGCCGGTTCACGAACGCGGCCTGCGAGGATGCTTCCGGTGCCCGCAACAGGATCCCGTTGGCAAGGAACTCGATACCGGCCTCATCGAGGACGGCTGCCAATCGGGAGAGATCGTCTGGCCGTTCGGGGACGATGACGAGTTCATCGTGAGACTGCTCTAGCAGTGCTCGGGTTGTCCCCTCAAAGACGAGTGACCCGTGATTGATGACGACGACACGATCACATGCCGCCTGGATCTCAGCGAGCAGATGGCTGGAGACGAAGATCGTCTTTCCTGCCCTGCCCAGCTCGATGAGCAACTCGCGGATCTCGACGATTCCTGCTGGGTCGAGACCGTTGGTTGGCTCGTCGAGGATCACAAGCTCCGGATCCTTCAGCAGGGCCGCTGCGATGGCCAACCGTTGCTTCATTCCCAGCGAATAGTCGCCGGCACGATCACGGTCGCGGCCGGTCAGATCTACGACTTCGAGAACCTCGTCGATGCGGCTGTCATCGATTCCTGCCAGCACCGCAAGCGTGCGGAGATTGTCCCGGCCAGTCAGCTTCGGATAGAAGACTGGCGATTCAACCAGCGCACCGATCTGGTCCATGTAGGCGCGAGGACGGCTGATATCGTCGCCCAGAACGCGACCGGTACCGGCCGATGGGGCTATCAGTCCCAGCAACATTCGGATGATAGTGCTCTTGCCGGCCCCGTTTGGGCCAAGCAGACCAACTACGCCGCCACGCTCGACCTGCAGCGTGAGGTCGTCCACGGCGACCAGGTCGCCATACTCCTTGGTGAGTCCGTTGAGCTCGATTGCCGGATGTGTGGTTTGCGGAGGGTTCTGCGTAGTAGGCAGATCCCGAGTGAGCGTCGCTGTCATGTGTGCTCCTGGTGATTCGGTTTCCATAAGCTCACCTTGGACCCCAGGGTTGTGGCGGGACCAAGAGGTTCCTGTGAAGGAGCTGTGGAGCCTGCAACGCTGGAACAGCCGAGGCCGATTTAGAGGAGACGCTTGAGGCTGCACGCCCGGCACCCCTGACTGGCTATTGCCTGGACCGGTGGTTGTAGCTCCGGGCTTCGCCGGTCTGGGAGATCACCGGTCTCCGCCTGACCGAGTGATTGTGCCTATCCCGGGCTATCGTCGTAGACGAGGCGCACCGCACCAGTGGCATTGGGGCCGATCTCGATACCCACGTCTTTGCGGTGATGTCTGCCGAGGAGCGGGCCATGATGTCCCCCGTTCTTCGCCGATGGCTAGCGACGTAGTGGGCTCAGATGTTCGACCTCGCAGTCGTGGGCAACGTTGCTGCCTGATTCTCCGTCGCCAAGTTCCGGAAGATCTACGACCAGACACGGCCCCTCCTCGCTCTCCGCAACAGAGGCTGAGGCTTCTGGATCGCCTTCGGCGATACACGCAACCGTCGCCGCCAACGCGTCACGGTATTCATCCTCCGAGTAGAGGTACTGGTTCCACGGGTCATAGGTGACGGGGACTTCTCGGCCGGTTGCGGTATCGATCAGGGGACGATCATCAAGGGGTTGGGCCAACGTAAACGTCCACACATCCCCACAGTCCTCCCCGCCCAATCGAACCGGCGATTCTGTTTTTGCGTCAACCACGTGGACCGAGACACCGTCGGCCTCCTCGACCGAAACGTCGTAGGTGCGATTGCAGCTGTTTAGCGACAGCTCCAGCCGGGTCCCGTCCCCAGATGCGGTCACACTGAGAATCTCGACATCCGACGAGCACGCACTCAACAGCAACACAAACATCGCCAAAGCGATCAGGATGCGGTTTCTGCGCAGCGTTTTGGTGTTCATAGGCATCCTCGACCGCATCCTACGCACGGCATTGCCGCACAGTTTGGGCTTTGGCCGCGTAGTGTGGCTGGTCGGGAAGGGAGATCACATGCGTAGATGGTTGGTTGTGTTTTTGGCGGGCGTTTTGACTTTGGCGATTGCCCCGGCGGCAATGGCTCACGATGGGGACGATCACCACCCCGCCACCTATTTGGCCCTTGGCGATTCAGTTGCCGCAGGAACCCAGCAACCGGCGCCGTTCACGAGCAACGGTTACACCGACCACCTCTATGAACACCTCAGGCATAACTACGACTTCGACAACTTCCTGAACCTCGCCTGTCCCGGCGACGACACCATCGAGATGATCTCCGGAACCGGCGGAGGTTCGACCTTCGGGTCCCTCTGCTACGGCCCGTTTGCGCAGCTACCGCCCGGTGGCACTTCGCAGCTCGACGCCGCAGTCGCATACTTGGGCGCCAACCCGGGCGAGGTCGGGCTGATCACTATTGCTATTGGCGCCAACGACCTGTTGGCCTGCGACACCTCTGCGCCACCGGATGAGTTGAACGCATGCGTCGCCGCTCAGCTTGGCCAAATCGGCAGCAACCTGCCCGTGATCATCGGCACCATCCAGGCCGCCGCACCAGGCGTGCCAATCCTGGCGATGAACTACTACAACCCCAACTTGGCCTTCTGGATCACAGGTCCTGAGGGGGAGGCATTTGCGACAGCTTCGCTAGCCCTAACCGACGCCTTCAACGGAACGCTGGAAGCGGTCTACGGTGCCTTTGGTGTCCCCGTGGCCAATGTCGAAAAGGCCTTCCGGACGTTCCGCACCGACGGTGGCGACGTTCCCAAGAATGTCCGCCAGATCTGCAAGCTGACCCTGATGTGTGAGAAATCGCAAGGAAGCTATGTCTTGAGCGACTATGACCCGGACACAGCGGGCCCGCAGACGGATATCCACCCATCACACAAGGGATATCACCGCATCACAAAGGCGCACATCAAGGTCATCAAGCGGATGCATCTGCTCGACTACTGACGGTCCTCGTTAGCCCTCTATCTGCTGCTTGAGGTTCTCCAGACCTTCGCGGTAGATCGGGGCAAATGCCTCGGCCAACCCGTCTGGAGTGACCAGCGTCGACCAGTCAACCCGCGCCCCGTCGGCCGTCTCGGTCACGGCAACGGTGGCGTGGATGAATTCGATCTCCATTGGTGCGTCCAAAATGGTGTAGTCGTAGGTTCGCCCGGCGTCGTCTCTCGCCAAGATGCGCTCCCGCAAGAGGCCTGCCATCGACTGGCATTGCCGATACTCGCCTTCGATCTTGGATTCTTCAATGAACGGCAGCCAACCTGAGATGTTGGCAACATCGCCTACGACGGCCCAGACCCTGTCCGGGCTCGCTGCGATCTCAATTGATTCTCCGAATACCGCCATGGTTTCCTTCTCCTTGGTTGGGTGGGTCCACAGTGCGGCACCATCAGACATAAGTCCAATACATAGTTGATATTGATTTGATAAGCTCTACTTATGGACCTACGCCAGCTCGACTACCTCGATGCCGTCGTCCGCACAGGAAGCTTCACCGGAGCCGCGGCCGAGATGCATGTTGCCCAACCGGCGGTGTCCCAAATGATCAAACGGCTCGAGCGGGAGTTAGGGACCACGCTCATCGATCGCGGTTCCAAACGGCCCACCGAAGCTGGCGAAGTGCTGCTGCGCCGAGCCCGCCGGGCCGTCGCCGAACTCGACGCAGCTCGCTCCGAAGTGACCGATCTGATTGGGCTGGAAACGGGAACCGTACGCGCCGGTGCGATCCATTGGCTCGAGCCTCTTGACCTTGCCGGTCTCCTCGGTGCATTCACGGCAAAGCATCCGAGAATCGCAGTTGATCTTCGTGAGTTCGACGCCAGGGTGATGTTCGACATGCTCCGAGACAGAGAGATGGATCTCGTGTTCTCCAACATCTCACCAGGAGACGCGCTTCCCGCCGGTCTGGAACGGCGGCTCCTGTTCACCGAACCGCT
The DNA here is from genome assembly GCA_024228555.1 of bacterium. Taxonomy (GTDB): domain Bacteria; phylum Actinomycetota; class Acidimicrobiia; order Spongiisociales; family UBA5794; genus JAAETI01. The sequence continues at coordinate 40,297 of JAAETI010000331.1, forward strand.
GGTGGTCGGGGTCGGAACGGACCACCCCTTCGCCGGTCGCCGTTCGATTCGGCTCGATGAACTACATACCGAAGCGCTGATCGCCTTTCGTTCCGGTTCGGCGTTTCGAGACACCGTCGATGCCGCGTTTGGGAGCTTGAGCCCGGCTCCCCCGATCCGTTACGAATCCTCGGATCTGATTGCAGTCCGCAATCTGGTTGCCGCCGGCCTTGGGGTCGCTCTAATGCCCCAGTCATTGGCAGACTCGCCGGAACCGCGCATCGCTGCACTGACGATCGCCCCCGACCCGCCGCAGCGAACAGTTGCATTGACCTGGCGACGCGATCTTTCCGGATCGCCGGCGGGCCAGGCGTTTCTCAATCTGGCTCTCGACTGGATCAGCGTGGCAACGTGACCGTGAACACGGCACCGCCGTCGGCGTGATTGGCTGCCGTGATGTCGCCGCCATGGGCGACGGCTAGTGCCCGCGAGATGGCAAGGCCTAGTCCGCTACCCGCGGAGCCTGGAGTCCGCACCCGGTCGCCTCTGCGGAAACGATCGAACACGATGGGGAGCAACTCTTCGGGCACACCAGGGCCGTCGTCGGTAACGGTGATCCGCACCAGGGCCTGGTCACTCGACACCGCCACCCGCACTGCGCCCTCGGCATTGACGGCGGCGATGGCGTTGTCGACCAGGTTGCCAACTATCTGTTCGACACGTGCGGCATCAACAGGTGCCTCGACCGGCGGGCAATCAACGGTCAACCCAGCGCTCCGCTCGGCGGCGACGACACGACGTGTCCCGACAACCCTTTCCACAATCGCGCCAACATCCTGGCGTTCCCGATTGAGACGCAGCTGACCCTCGTCCGCTTCTGCCAGTTGCCGGAGGTCCTCGATCAAGAGATGAAGACGGCTCGCCTCGGCTGACACCACCTGCAGGTGCTCGGGAGCTGCCTCGATCACCCCATCGTCAATTGCATCGAGGTGTCCGATGATGTTGGTGAGCGGGGACCGCAGCTCGTGGGCAATGTCTGAGGTCAGCTGACGTCTCCTGTTGTCCGCCTGCTCCAGACCTACGGCCATCTCGTTGAACGACGTTGCGAGATCCTGCACCTCCTCGATAGGCACGGAGTCCACTCGAGTACTCAAGTCGCCACCACGGATGGAACGGGCCGCATCGCTGAGTCGACGAATCGGACCGGCAATGAACCGGCTCGCTGTCGTCGCCCCAACCAGAGCCAGCGCCAGTACGACGGCCGCAACCAAAGCCAGTTCGGGCCATGGAATCTGTGGATCAACCGGAAAGTCCACGAACAGCAACGCTGGCTCTACAGAATCGACCAAGGCAAAGGTGTCAACACCCTCAAACGCCTCGTTGTAGCACTCTTCGATGAAGGGATCTGCGTCGTCGGCTAGAACGGTGACCCCGAATTCATCGATGAAGAACTCGATTCCGTTGTTGTCGAAGCAGGTTGCCAAGGCCGCGTTGAATTCGTCCTCAGGGATTTCGGCACCGAACTCGCCCAACGGGCTGAGCGGGTCGATAACGCCGACCAAGGGAGGGAGTTCACCCTCACCCGAGTCGACCAAGGGGCGGCCATCGAGATCGGTGATGACAATCCGGGCATCGAACTGATCTGCGAGGTCTCGGATGAGGTCATCGCCAGATCGCCAATCCGAAACGCTCAGTGCCAGGAAGTTCAGCTCCTCTGTAATGAAGTCCGTTGCCTCGGCCCGATCGTTGACGGCAGCAACCACCGAGTCCTGCGTCCGCGAGGCAACCGCCCAGGCCGTGAGCACAATCGCAACCAGCGCCACCGCAGCCACGACCACGACCACACGGCCCTTCAAGCTACGCATCAGCAGGTGCCTTGTATCCGACCCCAACAACCGTTGCTATATGGCGTGGGTTCCGGGCATCATCACCCAGCTTGCGGCGAAGGTTCTTCACGTGCGCATCGACCGTTCGCTCCATGCCCCGGTAGTCGAACCCCATCACTGACTCCAGCAACTGAAGCCTGGTGAAGACAACCCCCGGCGAGGAGACCAACATCAGCAGGACATCGAATTCGGCGGCGGTCACATCGACAGGTTCGTCGGCGACGGTGACGGTGCGACGCGACGGATCAATCTCGATATCACCGTGTCGCATGGCGGCTACGGGTGCTTTCGAGCCGGCCCCAGCGCGACGCAACAGCGCCCGTACCCGCGCCATCAGCTCGCGGGGCCGGTATGGCTTGGTGACGTAGTCGTCGGCGCCCAAGTCCAGCCCGATGAGTACGTCGTCTTCTGAGCTGCGTGCAGTCAGCAACAGGATTGGAACATCCGACTCTTGGCGCAGGACTCGGCACACGTCATGGCCGTCCAGCTTCGGCATCATCACATCGAGGATCAACAGGTCCGGTTTGCGACGGCGTACTTCTTCGAGCGCGGCCATTCCGTCGCCGGTTGCGACGACGGAATGGCCTTCCCGTTCCAGGTAGAGCTTGACGATCTTTGCCTGGTTGGGGTCGTCCTCAGCGAGTACTACACGCCCTTTCATCTTCTCCACATCTCGAGGGGTTCGCCGGAGCGAATGTCATTGTATGTGGCTAGGCCGCATCTTCCTCTGGAACTTCGTCACCAAAGATGAGCTCGTCGCCGTCGAGATCGCAAAGAGCTTCCTCGAGTTCTTCGGTCCACACGATGTCGAAGACACCGGGGGCGATCTCCTCAGTCTCAGCTGGGATACCTTCGGCGGCCAACTCGGCGACAAACTCCTCGATGCCTTCATTCCACTCAGCCTTTTCGGCGTCGGACCAGGTGGCTACCTCTGCAACGAACCGCTCTTGATAGAACGCATCCATCGCTTCGAAGATCGCCTCGTCGGTCGACTCGTCAAAGTCCACATACTTGAAACCGTCATCGTCCGTGGTCACTGTGACCTCGTGCCCAAGGTCGGCGAGATACTCAACCAACGCGTCGGTCTCAGCGTTGAGCTCAGCGAGCATCTCCTCAGTGATCTCCCAGTCGTCTTCCCACCCCTCGTCGTCGCCAAAGAACAAGTCGCCATCGAGCTCCATGAGGGCTTGATCGAGTTCCTCGGTCCAGACAAGGTCATAGACCCCGGGTGCGATCTCTTCCTTCTCAGCCGTGATGCCCTGTTCGGCCAACTCAGCGATGAACTCATCGGTCCACTTGTTGAACTCGGCCTTGTCCTCATCGGACCAGGAGGCGACCTCGGCGGCGAACCGCTCGGCGTAGAACTCGTCCATTGCCTCGAAGAGCGCCTCATCTGAGTTCTCATCGAAATCGACGTAGGTGAAACCAAGCTCATCGGTCTCCACCGTCACGCCGAAACCCTTGCCCTTGAGATACTCAACCAGATCGTCTGTCTCGGCATTGATCTCGGCAAGCTCCTCAGCGGTTGGCTCCCAATCGTCGGGGAGCTCGAAGGCACCCTCGGCCTCTGCGGGCTCGGTGTCGGTCTTGGTCTCGCCGACCTCTACCGATACGTTCTTGGGGGGTTCATCAGCATCCTGGGCAGCGGCAACGCTGACCAGGCCAACAACCATCACGGCCGACGCCGCAGCAACGGCCAACAACCTTCTTGCGAGTGACATCTTGTGTGCTCCTTTCACTGCACGTAGGGGTCAGGAGACAACATCCGAATGAAGATGGTGTGAATCTGCTGCGAAAACGAAGGGGTTTGAAGCCGACTCCGTCAGCGACCGCTCCATCAATAGAACACCTATTTAGTGCACTTTCTTGACAGTTGGCCTACCGCCTGGTGACTAATGGGCCTACCGACACCGCGGCCTGA
>JAAETI010000332.1 GCA_024228555.1 bacterium
GGCCGTGGCCATCACACGCCCCTTCTGTCCTCAGTGATCGATTTCGGCGTGCCTACAACCCAAGCCACGGGTAGCAAGGCAGCAACTCAGCTAGGCCGAAGCTGTCAGCCGGCGATACATGTCGGCCATCTTCTCTGGTGTGTGGGGCATGTCGTTGTCGACCCACCAGGCGAGGAAGGTCATGAGTGAGCCGGCCAGGAAGGCCGCCCTGGCCTCAACCGGGATGTCAGATTGCTCTCCGGCGGCCGCCCGGCGCTCAATGTTCGACCTCGCTCTGTCAGTGAGAGCCTCCTGAGCCCTTTGATGGACGAGATCAATTCCTCGGCTACCGATCATGGCTTTGAATAGCTCGTGCTGGTCAGCGACGTGGCGAAAGACCCCAAGGCTGGGGAGTATGGCTTCGGCTCCCGATGGGTCGTCAACCAGATGGAGCTCGATGTCGGTAGTGAGTCGTTCGAGGCCGCTCAGTAGTAGGTCATCCTTGGTTTCGAAGTGGGCGTAGAACGTTGAGCGACCCACGTCGGCCCGGTCGATGAGGTCCTGCACCGTGATCTTGTCATAGCCCTTCTCAACGATCAGGGACATGAGAGCCTCATGGAGTCGCTGTTTGGTGCGGCGCACTCTGCGGTCATTGCTTGCCATGGCACTGTCTCCGTTCCGCGCAATCCGTCGAAGGTGTTCAGAACCAGACAACGGGGCCGGATTGACTGTTGATGGGTTGGGTGTCCCTCCGTACGATACCGAACATGATGTATGATTTAGCATACA
>JAAETI010000333.1 GCA_024228555.1 bacterium
ACAAGAGCCGCCGCCAAACCTACGTGCCGGACCTGGGTGCTCCAGTATCGATCGGAAGGCACGGTGTTGCCATCTCTCGCCCAGGCCAAGTGATTGGATCCATCGAGCGCGGCGTGAAAGACGGTCTCCGAAAAGTCCCCGCCCAAACCCTTTTCCTCGGTGCAAACGGCGCTGCCATCGGGTGCTAGCTTGAGTACGGGCTGCTGACGGTACGGGGCGTAGCCGGGCGGATACAGGGTGAAGGCACAGCCGTGGCGACGGCACCGTGCCACCGCCAAGCTGTGACTTGGTCCAGTCTTGCGGGCGCGGAAATGGTCGATCGTGATGTTGCAAGGCAGCCCATTTGCAGCGCTACCTCGAGGGCAGCATGACGGTACTGCCGGCATCAGACGATCGTCGGACTCAAGGCGATATAGAACGTTGACAAAGGACCTGCGCGAACGCCGTCCCTCGGTGTAGGATGCTGACACAGAACCTCTGTATGTGTCGTCGGCTGGGTCGTCGAAAAACCAAGCGTCGGTGACACAAGCTGCGAAGCCCATGGTGCAACACACACTGTGGGCTTCATCTTTTTGGGGAGGACGGGAGAGAAATATCAGCGCCGGATGCTACCGGCTGCGGCTCTCG
>JAAETI010000334.1 GCA_024228555.1 bacterium
TCGGCACCAGCGATGTCACGACCACGGCGGCTATGAAGAGACCACTGAGCAGTGTGATCGAGAGGCTCATACGCACTTTGTCGCCAGTCGGGTACATGCCCATTGGCCAAGCGTAGACCTGGCCGGGAGACTGCAACAGTGTCACCACTCTCGCGCTGAGAAACGCTCACGGCTGCTCGGACGGCAAGTCCGTGTGGTTGATGAGGCCAACGGCGTTGAGAGCGGACCCGATCTCCGGGGGCGCCTGATCTACGATCACAGCAACTCCGACCCGCGCTGCTCCCATCGATGAGACCGCCGATGCGATGGCGTTGGCTTGGCTCCCGGTCTCGATCCAGTCGTCGACGAGCAAGACTCGATCCGAAGGGCCGAGCACTTCCGCCAAGCGGAAGGTGTGGCGATGACCTCGCCAGTCGCGATCTGAGGTCACCGTCACCTTTGGGCCCGGATGGATCGACCCCGGCTTGCGGGCTGGAACGAATCCGACACCAAGCTCCAGAGCACAGAGCGACCCAAGGATGAACCCTCGGGCTTCGGCCGCAACGACGACTGAGATCCTGGCCGCCCTGAAGGGCTCCACCAGACCAGGGCCGAGCGCAGCCAGCGTCGCCGGATCGTGGAAGACACCGGTGAAGTCAGCGTGGCCATCGCTCCAAGCGAAGGTCCTCAGGACCAGACTTCTGGCTCGCTCAGCGTCGGCGATCATCCCTGGAGTCTGGTCCTGACCGGCGTCTATCTCCACTGCTCGGGTACGGCA
>JAAETI010000335.1 GCA_024228555.1 bacterium
CCGGATCGGTAGCAGCCGCCGTTGTCGGTTATGACCCGTTCGCATTGGATCCCGATTGATCCGAACCAGGCTGCTGCTCTCTCCCAGAAGTCGGCAGCGGTGTGGCCTTGCTCATCGTCAAGGATCTCCGAATACACAATCCGGCTGCGGTCATCCAAAGCGGAGTGGATGTATCGATACCCAGCCCGACGGTGTTTGGCATGCTCGCCTTGGTAACCCTTGCCGCGGGTCCGCCACCCGCCCCCATCGGGAATACCAGCAATCTTCTTGATATCGACATGGACCAACTCACCTAGATGTTCCCGCTGATACCGGCGGGGCTTCGCCTTGGTAGCTCGATCTCCGTGGTCGAGTCGTCCCTCCCCAGCCCGATCCAGAATCAACTGGACTGTCGAAGCCGCTAAGCCAACCTCATAGGCAATATGGTCGGCGCCCCAGCGGCGTTCCCGACGCAACCGGATCACCCGACGCCGCAAACCCCTCGGGGTCCGGTTCGGAGACCGCTTCGGGCGAGACGACCGATCCCGCAACCCCGAGACGCCTCCAGCCAGGAACCGGTCTCGCCACTTACGCACCGTCTTGGCATCAACCTGGAACCGTTCAGCTGTCGCCTCGATTGTCCAACCCTGATCAACAACACAAGCCACCATACGGCGCCGCCCTTCCGGTGTGAGCGGCGCGTTTGGATGCTGTGATCTAGCGTAAGTCATGAGCCCTCCTTGGGAGCCGTGAGTCGTTCAACCCACAGTCTCGCTCGGAGGGCTCCACCAATCACACCATTCCGCCAGGGACAACGTCCCCGGTTGTCACAGCTAGTCGTCCAACCGGCCTTCCTTGTTCACATCGAACCCAGATTTGAGGAGCAGGCTGAGGAAAGCCGGGGCAGGTTCACGGAATTGAATAGGCCGGAAGGCATCCTCGTGTTCCTCGAAGAACGACAACATCGTCGTCACGATGTGGCTCAGCGCAATCGTGTTGACATTGGAGAAGTGGCTCCGACCAAATGCGACCAAGCGGGTCCGCACCCGAGCGCCTCCCCTACTGGGGGCCACAAAGATGCCGTCGCGTTGCAGGCCCTCGATGACTTTGCCCACCTCGACGTCGTATATCCACTCAACCCGACGCAACATCGAGTGCAGGACACTGTGATCTTTGATCCCGGGATTGAGTTCGGCGGGACCCTGTTTCACCTCACCAACGATCACATCGATGGTGTCGTCCTCGAGACGCAACACAGGATCGTCGATCACCAGCATTTCGCAATCAGCAGGTTTGTGCGGATCACCGATGTAGATGTCACCGGGGAATCGGATCCCCATGATGTCGATGTCTGTAACGGTCTTGAACCGCCCCTTCTTGTCGCGTCGCTGCACCTCGAACTCGCTCAGCGTCATGTAGCCGGTGAGCCTCAGGTAGTTCTCAACAAGATTGACGGCAATGTCCATTGATCCTCCGGGAAACGTTCCGCCCCTGATTCAAGCCGAAAGAACCTGCCAATCCGACGACCTCGGCGAATGGTGTTGTCGCAGAGGAAGATCCGGGGTTCTTACGCGCGGTCGTGCGCGTAAGTCGATTTTGTAGTTCTCCCCAGGTACTCCCAGGTGCTCAGATTGACTTACACGCGGTTGTGCGCGTAAGTCGATTTTGTAGTTCTCCCCAGGTGCTTCCAGACAGCACCGCTGATTCTTGTCGTACCCACCAGGTACGCTGATGCGATGCATTCAGCGAGATTCTCTCCGCCGACTCAGGCTTGGTTCGATGCGTCCTTTGCCGCCCCAACCGATGCCCAAGAAGCAGGCTGGGACTCGATCTCCCGTGGCGAACACACACTGATTCACGCCCCAACCGGCTCCGGCAAGACCCTTGCCGCGTTTCTCTGGGCGATCGACCGGCTCGCCACTGAACCCACTCCCCCAAACCGGGAACGCTGTCGTGTCCTCTATATCTCACCGATGAAGGCGCTCGCATATGACATCGAACGGAATCTGAGAGCTCCGCTGACGGGGATTCACAATGCAGCACAACAGCTAGGCGTCGACCCGCCACAAATCTCGACGGGGATGCGAACCGGAGATACGCCGGCATCCGAACGCACGGCCATGCTGCGCAATCCTCCCGATATCCTCATTACCACTCCGGAATCGCTCTACTTGATGCTGACCTCGCAGGCTCGAGAGATCCTGGCATCTGTCGAGTACGTAATCGTCGATGAGATCCATTCGGTGGCAGGCACCAAGCGAGGCAGCCATCTTTCGTTGAGTCTGGAGCGGCTGACCGATGCCACCAACAAGCCGCCCCAGCGTATCGGTTTGTCGGCAACACAGCGTCCCCTGCACACCATCGCTGAGTTCCTTGGCGGCGGCACTCGCAACGGGCGCGACGATGCCTGGAAGCCGCGCCCGGTGACGGTCGTCGACGCCCCCTGGAAAAAGGAACTCGAAGTCGAGATCGTCGTCCCGGTGCAGAACATGACACGCCCCGAGGAAACTGCACCGGCGGTAGGCGCAGCAGACGAACCGGGCCGCAAGTCAATCTGGCCTGCGGTGTATCCCCAACTCCTCGATCTCGTCCTCAGTCACACATCGACTCTGCTGTTCGTCAACAGCCGTGGGCTTGCCGAGCGGCTCGCCGCCGAGCTGAACCGTCTCGCCGACGAAGAGTTGGTGCAATCGCACCACGGCTCGGTTTCTCGTGAACAGCGGGTCGAAATCGAGAGCCGGCTCAAGAGCGGAGATCTCCGTGGCGTCGTGGCAACATCAACGCTCGAACTTGGCATCGATATGGCTGCGATCGACTTGGTGGTCCTCGTCGAATCGCCAAGCTCGGTCGCCAGGGGCCTACAACGCGTCGGTAGAGCCGGCCATCAAGTCGGTGCGCCATCGAAAGCAAGGGTGTTCCCAAAACATCGGGGCGATCTGCTGGAAACCGCTGTGGTCGTAGAACGCATGTACGAAGGGGCGATCGAGGAGACAAGAGTCCCGCAGAACCCGCTCGATGTGCTTGCCCAGCAACTGGTGGCGATGACCTCGGTCGAGGAACTCGATGTCGACGATGCCTATTCGCTCGTGAGACAAGCGCTGCCATTCCGTGACCTGACCCAAGCATCGTTCGAAGCAGTTCTCGACATGCTGGCGGGCCGCTATCCGTCCGATGAGTTCGCCGAGCTCAGGCCCCGCATTGTCTGGGATCGGATCGACAGCACCATCGCCCCGCGCAGCAACGCCAAGATGCTTGCGGTTACCAATGCGGGGACTATCCCCGATCGCGGCATGTACACGGTGGTCCTGCCCGAGGGCGGCAAGATCGGCGAACTAGACGAGGAGATGGTTTACGAGAGCCGGGTCGGTGACACATTCGTGCTGGGTTCGTCGGCTTGGAAGATCGCCGAAGTCACCCAAGACCGAGTGATCGTGGCTCCCGCACCCGGCGCACCTGCAGCCAAACTGCCCTTCTGGCATGGGGATGGCCCGGGTCGCCCCATCGAACTGGGTCGGGCCATCGGTGCCTTTGTGCGTGAGCTGGGCGGAAAGAGCGAAAAGGAAGCCACGGAGAAGCTGCAGAAGGACTATCGGCTCGACGAATGGGCGGCAGGCAACCTCGCTGCTTTCCTGGCCGAGGAACGAGAGACCGCAGGTGTCCTCCCTTCGGATGACAATGTCGTTATCCAACGGTTCCGTGACGAGATCGGCGACTGGCGTATGGTGGTCCTTACCCCATACGGTGCCAGAGTGCATGCACCGTGGGCGTTGGCAGCACGTCGTCGCTATCGCGAGACACACGGGGTCGAGGCCGATGTCATCTGGTCCGATGACGGCATCATTCTGCGCTTCCCAGACATCGATGATCCACCGCCGATCAGCGAAATCGTCGTCGCTCCCGATGAGATTGACGAACTCGTGTTGGAGGAGACCGGTCACAGTGCTTTGTTTGCAGCGCGTTTCCGTGAGGCCGCTGCCCGGGCGCTGCTGCTCCCCCGACGCCGACCCGGCAGTCGCACCCCGCTGTGGCTACAACGTCGCAAAGCGAGCGACCTGCTCGATATAGCGCGACGCTTCCCATCGTTTCCGATCGTGCTCGAGACGTATCGCGAAGTCCTCCAGGACTACTTCGACCTGCCGGCGCTTCGTGACGTTCTCACCGAGATCGATCGCAGGACGATACGGGTCACCGAGGTAGACCTGACAGGACCAAGCCCATTCGCAACGTCGTTGATGTTCGATTTCATCGCCTCCTACATGTACGAGTACGACGCACCGCTTGCCGAAAAACGCGCCGCCGCGCTCACCCTCGACCGCAGCTTGCTCCAGGAGTTGCTCGGCGATCCCCAGTTCCGGGATCTGCTAGACCCGGACGTGATTGCTGAGGTTGAACTCGAACTTCAACATCTCGCCGAAGACCGCCGGCTCCGGGGAGCAGATGGGTTGCACGACGGGCTGCGCAGGTTGGGCCCCTTGACGCTCGAGCAGCTTGTCGCCCGTACCACCGACCCGGATCAGGTAGATGGATGGCTTGCAGAGTTGAGCGAGAGCCGCCGCGCCATCACCGTGAGAATCAAAGGCGAGGATCGCTGGGCCGCAATCGAGGATGTCGCCAGACTCCGCGACGCCCTCGGTGTCCAGCCCCCGCCCGGCGTCCCCGAAGTATTGCTCGAACCTCTCGACGACCCCCTCGGCGATGTCGTCGGCAGGTACGCCCGTACCCATGCACCGTTTACCTCGGAACAGGCGGCCAATGATCTTGGGCTCGGCGAGGCGATGGTTACCGAGGTCCTGGGGCGCTTGGAACGAGAATCCCGGGTTGCCTCCGGCGCCTACCAGCCAGGGGGACACGGAACCGAATGGGTCGACCTCGACGTTCTCCGTCGCTTACGACGCCGCTCGCTGGCAGTCCTCCGTCGCGAGGTAGAAGCCGTGACGGCCGATCGTCTCGGGTCGTTCCTACCAACCTGGCACGGCATCGGCAATACCAGCCCGGCTCCGGTTCGGCTCCCCGAAACGATCCGTGCCCTGCAGGGTCGAGCCATCCCCGCCTCGATCTTGGAGCACGACGTTCTGTCATCGCGCATGTCCTACGACCCGGCAGATCTCGACCTGATGCTGGCGTCGGGCGATGTTGTTTGGATCGGACATGGGCCGCTGGGAACCAACGACGGCAAGGTTGCCCTCTACTTCCGTGACCACGTCCCGTTGCTTTCCGACCAACCCAGCCCGGACGATGCGCCGGCGGGTGAGATCCACGACACCATCAGAGAGCATTTAACCAACCGCGGAGCTTCGTTCTTCAGCGATCTGTATGTCGCCACCGGCGGTGGGGACCAGCAGCCGGTCATCGATGCAATTTGGGATCTGGTTTGGGCAGGCGAGGTCACCAATGACACGCTGGGGCCGTTGCGGGCCTTCACCAACGCCAAGACAAAGCATCGCTCGAATCGACAGCGACGCCCCAATCTGCGGCTCTCAGTGCCTCCGGCCGGTTCGGGCCGCTGGTATCTCGTCTCCAGCCTGCGGGCCGATTCGTTCGGCCCTGCCCCGGAGCAGCGTGCCAAGGCACGTGCCGAGCAGTTGCTGGAGCGCCATGGTGTGGTGACACGGCCCGCCGTGCTCGCCGAGGGTGAGCCGGGTGGATTCTCAGGGCTGTACCCGGTCTTCGCTGCCATGGAGGACACCGGGAAGGTCCGGCGCGGCTATTTCATCGAGGCGCTGGGCGGTGCCCAGTTCGGTCTTCCTGGAGCCATCGATCGGCTGCGCGACACCTCAGGCACCGGGATCACCGTGCTGGCGGCCGCAGATCCGGCAAACCCCTACGGAGCGGCCGTACCCTGGCCCGAGCATGACATCGGCTCACCCGGTCGATATGCAGGGGCGTATGTCGTTCTATCCGATGGTCGCCTGGCGGCATTCGTGGAACGAAGCGCCCGTTCGGTGCTCACCTGGGATTCCGAGCCGGCAACCGTCGCCACCGGTCTCGTCGCCGTTGCCAAGCAACGCCGCAACACAACAACGGTCGGCAAGATCAACGGCGACTCCGCGTTGGCATCGGCATTCAATGAGGCACTGCTGGCCGCCGGCTTCGTCACCGGCTACAAAGGACTCTCGTTCAAACGATCCCGATAGTCTGACGACCAGCGACCAACCGCTCTTGCTATTGCACGCAGAACTCGTTGCCCTCGGGATCGGCCAGTGTTACCCAGTACTCGCCACGCTCGCCGAACACGGCAATCTTCGCTGCTCCAAGATCCAGAAGCGTGTCCACATGGCGGTCAACGTTGTCGACCCGATCGGCGAATTCGACAGTTGGTCCACCACCGGCGTTGACGTCCAGATGAACTCGGTTCTTGACCGTCTTGCCCTCCGGGACCCGCTGGAAGAACAAACGAGGTCCGACACCATCCGGATCGATGAGGGCGCGTGCATCGTTCCAGTTCTCTTCTGGAATCTTCACTCCCCGTGCCCAATCGTCCCACGACTCGTACCCGGCCGGAGGCGGCGGAATCACGTAGTCAAGGGCAACGGCCCAGAAGTCGGCAAGGGCCGCAGGGTCAGCGGCGTCGAACGTGACCTGAACAGAAATACTCATGCCCCAAGCCTACGAGCTTTGATCGCAGGGATGCGCCCGGCGACCGTGGTAGGTTCCGGGCGTGACCACGACCCCCGATGACCTCCTCGCCCAGCTAACCGCGATTCGCGCCCAGCTCGACGCGCTCGACCCGGCATCACCCGAGTACGAGGCACTCGAAAGCAAGCGAATCGAACTGGCTGCGACAGCGGAAGAGGCGGCCGATACCGCCCGCAATCCGGAGGCGCTCAGCGCAGAGTTGGAACATCTCGAGAAGAGGCTCGCCACATTCGAATCCGAGAAGATCAGCGTGCCGGCGTGGCAGGCAGCCATGACGTCCATGAACGACCCCGCGGCCCATGCGATCAATCTCAATGCGGAGCTTGACGCCAAAACCGCCCTCGATCGTGCCGCCGTGGAGAACCGAATCGCACGTCTCAAGAAAGTCCTCGGCAAATAACCATGTCCATACCAACGCTGTCGATCCTTCCCGGCAACCCCAATTTCCTCGATCTCCCCTGGGACCAATCAGTCGCACATTGGGAGGGTGGCCGCGTTGTCGAGCTACCCACCGGTGTCCACCGCCACGAGATCGCATTCGTGTCATACGACGAAGGTCTCTATGCGATCAAGGAACTGCCCCGCCATCTGGCCCACCACGAGTACGACTCGCTTCGCACCCTCCGCAACCACGTGCGACCGGTGGCTCCCCCGGTCGGCGTCGTGGAGCGAGGCTGGGTGCCGGCCGACCAGGAATGGTCATCGGCAATCATCACGAAGTTTGTCCCGTTCACCTTCACCTACCGGGAGTTGATCAGTGGCGGCGGCTTTGGGCCACGTCGCGATCAGCTCCTCGATGCCTTCGCCGGTCTTCTTGTCGAGCTCCACCTCGCCGGTTGCTTCTGGGGTGACTGCTCCCTGTCCAACGTCCTGTATCGCTACGACGCCGGGGCCGTTGAGGCGTTGATGATCGACGCCGAAACCGTCGAGCTACGTGAGGAACTGTCCGCGGGCCAGCGCTACGACGATCTCCAGATCATGGAGACAAATGTCGCCGGAGGCATGGCGGACATCGCAGTCTCACAAGGCGAGGACATCGACGAGGCCGACCTCTCGCTCGGTTCAGACATCATCCAGCGCTACGAGGCGCTGTGGAAGGAGCTGATGGTCGACCCAGTCGTGGGTGCAGATGAGCGCTATCTCATCCGTGCCCGCATCCACCGACTCAATGACCTCGGCTTCGAGGTCGGTGAGGTTTCGCTACTTCCCGACAAATCGGGCGGCGACCGGGTCCAGATGAAGGTCCACGTGGGTGGTCGCAACTACCACTCGGCCCGACTCCGGAGGCTCACCCGACTCGACGCCGCCGAAAACCAGGCACGACAAATACTCTCTGATCTGCACTACCACCGGGCCCGCGAACCGTTCAAGAGCGCCCCAACGCGGGACCTCTCCGCAATGATGTGGCGAGTCCAGGTCTTCGAGCCGCTCCTCGACCGAATCCAAGTAGATGTCCCACAACGCGAGCCGATCCAGGCGTATACCGACTTCCTGCATCATCGATTTGTGATGTCATCCGGACAGGGACGCGACGTGCCAAGCGCCGAGGCCTACATCCATTGGGCTGAGGAGCGCTTCCCGGGCTACTCACCGGACGACTACGGAAGCATCCAGTAAGGGCTAGCCCGCACCAAGGCCGGGCGCCGCGGCCGCTCCCGTCACTCCCCCGTCGACCGGAAGAACCACGCCGGTGATCCACGAGGCCGCATCGGAGGCAAGGAACAGGACGGCGTTGGCGATGTCGACTGGTTCACCGATGCGTTGCAGCGGGTGAGCGTTTGCGGTGTGCTCCTCAATCCCTTCCCACAGTGCGGCAGCCATTCGGGTGCGCACCACAGAAGGGGCAACCGCGTTGACCCGAACCCGTGGGGCCATCTCGTTGGCAAGGTGGCGAGTCAGGTGGATAACTGCGGCCTTTGAGATGTTGTAGGCACCAATGATTGGGCCTACCTGCATCCCCCCGACCGAAGCGATATTGACGATGGTCCCGCCGCGCTCCGCCAAGGACTGGCTCCATGCGGCTCTCGACCACAACAGCGGCCCGAGCTGGTTGACCTCCCACGTCTTGCCGACTGCACCCAAATCGACATCGGCAAGGTTGCCCGCAGCCGGATTGGTGCCGGCATTGTTGACAAGAACATCTAACGAGCCGAATCGGTCGATGGTTTCCGTAACCGCCCTCTGGGCGTCGGCCTCGCTGTCGGCTCGGGCCACCAGTGGGAGAACTCGGTCGTCGTTGAGACGCTCGGCAGCTCCGGTGATGTTGTCCGGTTTGCGACTGGTGATCGTCACGCCTTTGGCACCCGATGCCAGTAGTTCGGCAGCGATGGCCTCGCCGATCCCTCGACTCGCCCCAGTGACGAGAGCGACCTTGTCGTCAACCCGAATATCCATGAGTCCCTCCCCAGTGTTGGCTGCGGCCGATCGTAGGCGGCGTCGACCTAGCCCTGCTTTGTGTGGCCCTTGCGCAACACCCCACCGTATTTCATTCGGGTGTCGCTCATGGCGGCGACCGGCGTGCCTTCACGCCCATCGTGAAAACCAGCATCAACGACCTCACCTATGAACAGAGCATGGCTGCCTAGCTCAACCGTGTTGACGACGCGACACTCGATGAAGGCGACGGCTTCAGCGAACACCGGGGTGCCGGTTACTCCGATCCGGATCGGTCTCGAGTTGAGCGTGTCCCCTTCGCGTACGGCGGGCTTGGAGAACTTGACGAAGACCCGGGTGTCGGCCTGGTCCCACAGATTCACCGAGAAAGCCCCACCCTCGCGTATTAGGCGATTGGTGACGGCGTGTGCATCGACTGAGATGGCGATGAGCACCGGGGCCATCGAGACCTGGCTCACCCAGCTCTGGGTCATCCCGTTCCACTCGTCGCCGGATCGTGACCCAATCAGACACAGGGCGTTTGGGATGCTCCACATCACTTTGTTGATCGTCTCGATATCCACCGTGGCTTCGTCTGTCATGACAGCTCCCTTCCCGTGTTCTGAGCGTAACCGACGCCCACACCTCCGGCAACGGCGGGGCGGTATCGACCGTGGGTCATGCAACCGGATTCACATCACTAGGAACCCCTATTATTCCTGTCATGCATGTGCTCATAGCCACCACAGGCGTTCTCAGTCCGGAGCCTGCGGTCGACTTCACCCGTCACCTCATCGGTGATGATGGCAAGGTCACTGTAACCACGGTTATCGAAGTACCGCGGGGCTTCCTGGACACGTTGCGTTCCGAGGGTTGGCACCCGTTGACCGAGGAATACGACCTTGATGACAGCGATGACGCCATCATGCGGCGCTACGTCGAGGAACGTGGCAAGCGGCTCACGGAGCCGGTGTGTGCCGCCCTCAAATCGGCGGGATTCGAGTCGGCCACCGTGTTCCGCGAAGGAGCCGATCCGGCGCGAGCGATTTCGCAATTGGCTGAGGAACTGAAGGCCGATGTCGTGTTACTCGGTGCCACCCGACAGATCTTCGACCAGTCAGCGTGGGAGAGTGTCTCGGCCCGGGTCATGATTGAGTCCGGCCGCCCGGTGCTCGTACTACCACCGCCAACGCAGGATGCTTTCGAACCCGATTCGCAGGAACCCGAGGCTTAGCCCCCGAAGTACACAGTCAGCATTGCTCGGGTCTGATCGACGAACTGATCCGGATCGTGTGCGAGCAGCTTGCGCACATCGTCAAGCGGCCACCACTGCGGGTCTGCGGTCTCCCCAGGCTGGGCTCGAGGTCGGCCCTCGCCGGTACATTCGAAGACCACGTGTAGCGAGGGATAGACGCCGTCGAGACCGTTGACGACGGCGACAGGATGCACTGCGGCGCAGGCCCGGTTCTCGCTGATCTCGATACGGCTCACCCCGGCAGGGGGTTCGACGAGCTCGATGCCGGTCTCTTCTCTGACTTCACGGGCCACCGCGTCCTCGGGAGCCTCACCTGCGCCCCACCGTCCGCCGGGAATCTCCAACTTGCCGCGCACCGGCTCACCAATCTTGTCGCGGCGTTGCAACAGCATCGTGGTCCTATCGCTCGATAGCACGATGGCAGCAACGTTGGGAACGACCAACGCTTCGCCTCCCATTTCCGGCACGGGCACATCGACCCACTGCTCGTTTACCCAAACGGAGTAGGTCATGGGTGCGGGACCTTTATCAGGAATACGTCACCGCAGAACCCCAGGACCAGATCACGGGCGGCAATCGTCACCTCGTCAACATCGCCGGGTATCTGGACGCCGTTGAGACGGCGCGTAAAGGGCTGTTCGTTCTCGTGGGGATGGGCCAGGATCCGCTCGCCGAGGACCTCGCCCTCTGGGCCCCACACCTGCCAAGCATCCGCGTACTTCTCCCATCCGGTGTCGGTGGACGCCACGGTTGCCGCAATCGTGAACCCATCGCTGCCGGACTCGATTGACACATCAACGACGTGGGCGCACTCGGCTCCAAGTTGTGCTGTCGCGGTGGTCGCCGGGGTCTCCAACGTCGTCGTTTCCGGACTTGCGGCCGTCGTAGTGGTCACGGCTACGGCAGCGGTCGTGTCTGCATCTGCGGCTGTTGTCGTAGGTTCGTCTTCTGCGGTGCCACAACCTGCAACCACCAACACCATGATGGCAAGGGTCACTCTCAACATGGCACCGACGCTACCTGCTCTGCGGACTATTCCCGACGGTGGCGGTACCTTCACCCGCAAATTGGGTGCGGTACAACGATGCGTAGAGTCCGTCAGCGGACAGCAACTCGTCGTGACTTCCCGACTCGACTAGCTTGCCACCGTCCATCACCAGGATCCGGTCGGCCGCCAAGATCGTCGAAAGACGATGGGCGATCACCAGCGAGGTGCGCCCCTCCATCACTCGCTCCAAGGCTTCCTGGATGAGGGCCTCGGCATGAGCGTCAAGGTGCGATGTTGCCTCGTCGAGAATGAGAATCCGGGGGTCCTTGAGAATCACTCTGGCAATCGCAATTCGCTGCTTCTCGCCACCCGAGAGTCGATAGCCCCGCTCCCCGACCACCGTCTCATAGCCGTCGGGCAGCCCATCGATGAGTTCGTCGATGTTGGCGGTTGCAGCAGCAATCCGCAGCTCCTCGTCGGTGGCGTTCTGGTTGGCGTAGCGAAGGTTGGCGGCGATCGTGTCGTGGAACAGGTAGGTCTCTTGCGTGACAACGCCGATCGACTTGGCAAGGGCCTCGAGGCGGACTTCACGGATGTCGTGCCCGTCGATGCGCACCGCACCACGATCGGCGTCGTAGATACGTGGAACGAGGTACGTGGATGTTGTCTTACCGGCACCACTAGGTCCCACCAGTGCAACCAGCTCGCCTGGGTTGACTGAGAATGAGACACCTTCTAGCGCCCATGTGTGGGGTTCCACGGTGGCGGCGCCGTCGTCTCCCTCGGTGACCCCGCCCCAGCCGTAGCGACGGATCGCCTGCAGGCCGAGATGGCCCGCATATGAGAACCACACCTCATCAAACTCGACGTTGCCGTCGACAGATTCGAGGTCGATCGCCTGTTCCGACTCGACAATGTCGTGTTCCATGTCAAGCACCTCGAACACCCGCTCAAACGAAACCAATGACGTTGCAAACTCGACCCGGGCGTTGGTGAGTCCTGACAGCGGGCCGTAGAGGTTGTTCAGATAGAACGACAGGGAAACGATCACCCCGACCGTGATGTCGTCGTTGATGACGAGGTTCGCACCGATCCAAAACACGATCGCGGTACCGAGTGCGCTCATTACGCCGAGTGCCATGAAGAACCACCGGCCGATCGTCGCTTGGCGGACACCGAGATCTCGAACCTCGGCCGCCCGGTCCTGGAAACGCTGATCCTCGTAGGTGGTGCGCCCAAATAGCTTGACCAGCAGGGCCCCCGAGACACCCAGGGTCTCTTGCATGAGGGCATTCATCTCAGCGTTCTGCTCGAGTTGCTGGCGCCGTACGACACGCAGCATGCGACCGACGCGTCGCGACACGACGACAAAGACAGGCAGGATGATGAGCGCCAGCAAGGTGAGTCGCCATTCGAGCAGCGCCATCACGATGAGGGTCGCTGTGACCGACACGAGGTTTGCGGCCAGGGTGACGAATGTCCCGGTAACAGCCTGCTGAGCCCCGACGACGTCGTTGTTGAGGCGACTCATTAGCTCGCCGGTTCGGGTTGCAGTGAAGAACCCGAGCGACATGCGCTGCAGATGGCCGAACAGCTGACGACGCAGATCGAAGATGATCCCCTCACCGATCGTCGCCGAAGCCCAGCGTTGTAGCACTCCGAATCCACCATTGAGCAGCGGCACAAGGACCATACCGATACCCAAGGCCGTGACCCGTCCGAGGTCCTTGTTGGGGATGGCGTTGTCGATTAGGTCGCCGATCAGCAGCGGCGGCAGCAACGACAGCAGCGAGATGATGAAGATCGTCACAAGGACGATGGCCATCTCTTTCTTGTACGCAAGCCCGTAGGTAAGGACTCTGCGCAACAGGGTTCGATTCAGCTGAGGGCGGTCCTGATCTTCGTCGTAGCGAACATAGGACCACCAGCCACCACCGTGAATGATGTGCACCTTTCGTTTGCCGGGCAGAAGCTATTGCCCGACTGAGTCAGTAGGCGCCCACCTTAGAAGGGGCTTCCGGCACCGGTTAACGCGCGGGCACGGTGCGCCCGGTCTGACCGTTCCCGCACGCCGCGTCCTCTGGTTCTTGCGTAGATCCGGCACCCATATGCCCACCCTTCTGTACGCAAGTTCGGGATTGGAGCGACCGCCCGGTAATGACACGTACCTGCTCGGGCAATGGCCGCACGACGCAAGGACTCGCAGAGGCCTTCTCGAGACTGGTGGAATCTGACCTTGACCCATCAATAACCGAACGAGCCGATTTCGGCCATTGTCGGAACCTGCACATTGATTGCCCGCTTCCGGCTCCTGCCTGGCTGTCATCGCAAGGCAGGCATGGGGATTTGCGTCGTCTGCTGCACGAGCGGGTCTGGAGCCCTACCGCGAGAAGGTGCTGTGCGCAGTCCCCGCTCGCAACCGTGGCAAGGGAGCCTGACGGGGGAAGTCCAACCCGAGCGCCTCAGCGCCGCTGCCGCCATCTTCCCGTCATATCCTTCCAGATAGGGGTCGTTGGCTAGTCGCCCTTGCTACTGGAACCAGATAGCGAGGTCTGCATCGGCAGCGGCGTTTGCCAGGGCGATGAGACGGTCGAGTAGCGGTGTCCCGTCGACATCGATAAAGCAATCGGCAAGGCTGATCGGTGCACGGCTGTACTCGACCATGAGCTGCTGCACAGTGTCTGGCAGGGGTTGCGGCGGCAACCGTTCCATCTTCTCGCTGATGGTGGCCAGTTCCGTGACCAGGACAGTGCACTCCGTCGGAGTCCAGACCCCATCGCTATCGACATGGTTCATCAGAGTTGGGAACCTCGATCCCCAATCCCGGCCTTCGAGACGCTGCCAGATGACCTCGCGGAAGTCGCCGAAGTACGTGTAACTCCCAACCTCGACGCCATCAAGCTCGTTGTCATGATGACCATCCTCGAAAATGCAGAGATAGAGCCCCATCTCAACGAGTCTCAACTCGAACATGCCGACGATTAGCCCGAACGAACTTCTTCAGGTCCCGCGAAACGCGACAGTCATTACGGATCGCAAGCACGAGGTTCGACCCCTGCTCGGTTGCCATGAACGTCAGTAGCCGGATCTGGTACGTCAATCGGAGCTTCGAGCAGGATTTGATCAGATAGACCGCATCCTCGGAGGCAGCATCCGGTCGGCTGCCACGAGGGACACGATCCTCTGTGTAGCGCAGTTCCATCGACAGAACAGTAGCTCGCGCTGCAAGCGCCACCCCCTTGGCTTCGTCCCGCGGGAAGCCAATGTTCCTGAATCAGCGCCGCTGACCTTCCCAACTCCTAGGAGTCGGTCGGTTCCGGCTCGGGGAGCAGCAGGCTCAACGGCATCGGCGACTCGGCCATCTGCCAGCAGTTCTCATCGAGAAGGTCGACCGGGCACAAGATCCGATAGTGGAACGACTCAGCCACCCACGAGAGGCTGAGGCCATTGACTGTCGCCTCAGATGAGATCGATCCAATGAGGTCGGAACTTGTCGCCGGGCGTACCCACATGGCTGCAGTGCGGCCTCCGTCTGCCGAATACGGTTCGAGGTGCCACAGCCCGAATTGTGCGGACGTGTCGGCCCCCAGGGTCCCTGAAGCAGCGTCGTAGACCATCTGGCTGGTGACCCAGCCGACCGAGTCGGGGACCAGCTCGGGGAACTGGATACCAGGGAGAGCCGCTGCGATCTCATTGCGGGTTGCCTGAATTACCGAGGTGGCGCCATCCCCACGGTTCCACACGGTCGAGATGACAACGTTGGGAACGCCAAAGCCTTCTCCTTCGAGACCATCGTTGTACCAAACAAGATCGGAGGCCCGAATCGAACCCAGCGGAGCTTCCGCCCGGATCACTTCGACAGTGGTCGAAGTCAGACTGGTCTCCCCATGCACTGCGTTGACCGATCGGTCTCCAAGCCCATCAAGCAGCCCATCATCGCCGCAAGCGGTGACGAGCAAGACAACAAAGACGAGTAGGGCAATTCGTTTCACTGGGATCCTGGCTGGTGACTCCAGCGGGAAGGATAACCCCACTGGCGACATAGCAATCGTATCTCCGGCTACGCTGCCGCCCGTGCCGCAGACCCTCCAACTTCTGGGCGGATCCTGGCCAGATGAACCTGGCCTCGACACGGCGCTGAGCAAGTTGATTCTCGATCGCGTTTCGGCGCTAGAGATGCCGTCAACGATGCGCCTCTACGTACCCGGCCGCGAGGTCGCCTTTGGCAAACGTGATGCGGTGACCCCCCAATACCCGGCGGCTGTTGCGGCAGCCCGTGCCGCCGGTTTCACACCGGTAGAACGTTTGGCCGGTGGGCGCGCTGCAGTGTTCACCGAACACACCATCGCCTTTTCACTTGCCCTGGCTGAGCCCGATCCGCAAACGACGATCCACAACAGGTTCCGCGACATGAGCAAGCTCATCGTTGCGGCCCTAGCCAGGCTCGACATTGAATCCGAAGTCGGAGAGGTTCCCGGCGAGTACTGCCCGGGCGAGTTCAGTGTCAACCACCGGCAACGGATCAAGCTGATGGGAATTGGCCAGCGGCTCACCAAACATGCGGCACATGTAGGTGGTGTGATCACGGTCAACCGGACCGACCTTCTCCTGCGTGCCTTGATCCCGGTCTACCGCGCTCTGGAATTGGAATGGCGGCCTGCTACCACCGGGTCCCTTGGAGATATCGAGCCCACGGTGG
This sequence comes from bacterium, assembly GCA_024228555.1. Taxonomy (GTDB): domain Bacteria; phylum Actinomycetota; class Acidimicrobiia; order Spongiisociales; family UBA5794; genus JAAETI01. The sequence continues at coordinate 15,931 of JAAETI010000335.1, forward strand.
GCAACGACTCTGTCCTGGCCGCCCTCAAGAGAGAGCTGGGAATACGCTTCGAGGTGAGTCGGGGACGAGTGGACGACGCCCTCGCCGAGCAAGCACGATCGTTGGCACATCGCCACCTGCCGGTCGAACTGAGTTAGTCCGCTTCGGAAGCTCAGATTTCTGGCACAATCACCCCTCACCGAAAGAGGTATCTGATGGCCAACCCCGTCCTCACCAGAGGATTCGAAAAACAGCAAGGACCGATCGTCGACGCTGACGAGCGAATGACGCTTGGTGGAGTCGGCCGTTCCACCTTCATCCTGTTCGCGATATTCCTTCCTGCTGCCGTCTGGGGCTGGTCCCAAGTCACCCTGGAGAGCTTCCCGACATGGACCATCGGAGCGATTATCTTCGGCTTCGTCGCCGTGATCGCCGGTGCGGTGAAACCACGATGGACACCAGTCATCGGACCCATCTACGCCGTCATCGAGGGTGCGTTGGTGGGGGCGATCTCCAATGTGTACCAAAACGCATATGGGGAAGGCATCGTCACCAACGCCATCTTGGCCACGTTCGTCACGGTCTTGGTGATGGTCGTGCTGTACGTGACGAGGACGATTCGGGTGACCGATCGGATGCGCTCGATTGTGGTCGGGGCCACCGCCGCGATCTTCGTCTTCTACCTGGCGACGTTTGCGCTGTCCTTCCTCGGAGTGAACATGCCATTGGTGTGGGATGCAGGCCCGTTCGGAATTCTCTTCAGCCTCGCCGTCATCGCACTCGCCGCATTCAACCTGTTGATCGACTTCGACCTGATCGAACGCGGCGTCGCCGCGGGGGCTCCCCGCTGGATGAACTGGTACGCCGCATTCGGCCTAGTCGTGACCATCGTTTGGCTCTACCTCGAAATCCTGCGACTGCTCGGCAAGCTGCAACGGCGCTAGAGAAACCGGTCCTGCGTCGGGTTGGAAACGAACGTCATGTCCATTTCCCAGAACGACTTTGTGGAGACGATCTCCATCAGCACCTCCGGAATGGAAGCTAGCGATCGCCGGTCGTCGATGCCTTCTTTCACAGCAATGATCTTCGATCTCGATTGCACCCTCGTACAGAACGAAACTCAGAGCGCAGTCGTACGCACTCGCTGCCACCGAACTGTGCTGTGACGCTCTCGCTACTGCCGATGTGATCGCAGCCTTCGGAGATGTCGTGGGCCTCCCCCGGCGTGAGGTTGCCGGCTGTGGTCGCCCGTAGGTATTCGACCGACGGCGCCTGATCCAATACGCTCTTGTCATGAAGAATGTCCTGGTCATCAACGGACCCAACCTGAATCTGCTCGGAACCCGCGAGCCCGACGTATACGGCTCGACAACCCTGAACGAACTCGACTTGCTCGTCACCGAGCACGGCGAGCGGCTGGGTGTCACTGTGACGTGTTTCCAATCGAACCACGAGGGCGAGATCATCGATCGGCTTCATACGGCTCGCGATGCTCACGATGGCGTCATCATCAACGCCGGAGCTCTGACGCACTACAGCTACGCCATTCACGACGCGATCACGGCGACCGAACTGCCGACCGTTGAGGTACACATCTCGAATATCAAGACGCGAGAGCCGTGGCGCCGCGGCTCGGTGATCGGGCCTGCATGCCGGTACGCCATCTATGGACGGGGTATCGACGGCTACAACTATGCGCTCGACTACTTGGTGAACAATGCGGAGAACCCGCCCCTCACCCTCAGCTACGGATCGGGCGGCGATCACGTTGGCGACTTGCGAGTTCCTTCAGCACCAGGACCGCACCCAGTTGCGGTCCTCATCCATGGTGGGTTCTGGCGGGACCATTGGACCCGAGACCTCATGGATGGCCTTGCCGTCGACTTGACCGCACGCGGCTGGGCCACCTGGAATCTCGAGTACCACCGGGTCGGGTCCGGTGGCGGCTGGCCCGTCACGTTGGAAGACGTTGCAGCGGGAATCGACCACCTCGCCGATCTCAGCAGCGACTACCCGCTCGACCTTTCCACAGTGGTCACAATCGGACACTCGGCTGGAGGCCACCTCGCTCTGTGGGCGGCCGCGCCACGCCACCTCTCCAACAACCTGCCGGAACTCGAGGCTCGGGTGGCTCTGCGGGCGGCAGTCGGCCTGGCCGCCATCTCCGATCTCGAAGTTGGTTTCGCCGCCAACCTGGGTGATGGGGCAGTCGAGGAGTTCGTGCGGCGCACACCTCGCACCGGTGCTGACAGGTTTGCGGCGGCTTCCCCGCGAGACCTACTACCGATGGGCGTTCAGCAGGTCATCGTGCATGGCACCGACGACGATGCCGTGCCGGTTGCGATGAGTCGTGACTATGTGGCCGCTGCGAGAGCCGGAGGCGACGACGTGACGTACCACGAGATTGACAGCGCCACCCACATGGACTTGATCAACCCTGACCACCCATCATGGGCAATTGTCACAGCCCAACTCGACAAAATCCGTCGCCCCTGACTGTTCTTGCGTACAGCGCCGCGGTTCTAGTCGAGGAATCTACGCAAGAACGCTCTGGTGTTTTGGTTAGCGGGCGAAGTCTTGGAGACGCTTGAGACCTTCGGCGAGGTCGTCGTCGGCGAGAGCAAATGAGAACCTTGCGTACCCCGGAAGACCGAATGCTTCGCCCGGCACAAAGGCCACCTGGATCTCATCGAGCACCAATTCCGCAAGCTCGAGCGTTGTCGACGCCGTCTTCCCATTCAAGTCCCTGTTGAGCATGCCGCTCATGTTGGGGAAGGCGTAGAACGCACCCTCTGGCTCCAGGCACGTGACGCCGTTGGTGTCGTTGAGCATCGAGTGCATTGTCAGCCGGCGTCGATCAAACGCATCACGCATCTGGTAGACGGAGTCCAACGATCCTTCGACAGCAGCCAGGGCAGCACGCTGGCTGACGTTGGCGACATTCGTCGTCATATGGCCGACCAGCTTGCCGACACCCTTGGCAACGGACTCTGGTCCGATCAGCCAGCCAACCCGCCACCCGGTCATCGCATAGGTCTTGGCGACACCGTTGACGATGACGCACCGCTCGGCCAGTTCCGGAACCTCGACCGGCAAGGATGTGAACTCGGCGTCGCCGTAAACAAGGTGCTCGTAGATCTCGTCGGTCATCACCCAGATCTGGTGCTCGACCGCCCATTCACCGATGGCGCGGATCTCGGCCTTGGTATAGACGGCGCCCGTGGGGTTTGAAGGAGAAACAAAGATGAGCATTTTGGTCTTCGAGGTGCGCGCCGCCTCGAGTTGCTCGACCGTGACCTTGTAGCCCGTCGAGTCGTCGGCATTCACATAGACCGGCGTCGCTTCTGCCAGCTTGATCGTCTCGGGATATGTGACCCAATACGGTGCCGGGAGCAGGACCTCATCACCCGGATCGAGCAATGCCTGACAGGTGAGATAGACCGCCTGCTTACCGCCGTTGGTGATGACAACCTGATTTGGCTCGGCTGAGAACCCTGAATTCTGCAGCGTGCGTTTGGCAACGGCAGCCTTCAGCTCAGGGAGACCGACCGCCGCGCTGTACTTGTGATTCTTGGGGTCTTGGGCGGCCTCAACCGCTGCAGCAACTATGTGATCCGGCGTGGCAAAGTCAGGTTCGCCCGCGCCATAGCCAATGACCGGAGCGCCCGCCGCACGAAGCGCCTTGGCCTTCGTTGTGATGGCCACCGTGGCTGATTCTGCTACTCCAATTACACGTTGTGAGATTCCAAATGGGCTAGCCGGGCACATTGATCTAGTCTCCTTCTAGAAGATCGCAAGCACCCTAATCGGCGGTATCCAATGTCCAATATCCCATCAATTGAACTCCCCTCACAACTGATCCCGGCCGATGGTCGCTTTGGATCAGGGCCTTCCAAGGTCCGCACTGAGAGCCTGCTCGAACTCGGCGTCACCGGTGCCAACTTCATGGGGACAAGTCATCGCCAGCCAGGCGTCAAGTCCGTTGTCGGGGCGATGCGGAATGGGATCAAAGAGTTGTTCTCTCTGCCCGACGGCTACGAGGTCATGTTGGGTGTCGGTGGGGCATCGTCGTTCTGGGCAAGCGCTGCATTCGGGCTCATCGAGAAGAAGAGCCAGCACCTCGACTTTGGTGTGTTCTCCGGCAAGTTCGCCAAGGTCGTCCAAGGGGCCCCTCACCTCGACGAGCCTGAAATCATCAAGGGCGGCATGGGCACTCACCCCTTGCCAGTACCAAACCCTGAGGTCGACCTCTACGCGTTGACCCACAACGAGACGACGACCGGAGTCATGATGCCGATCGAGCGCCCCGACGCCGCGGGCATCGTCGCCGTCGACGCCACTTCGGCAGCGGGGGGTATGGCAGTCGACCCCAATCAGTTCGATGTCTACTACTTCTCCCCGCAGAAGGTTTTTGGTGCAGATGGCGGGTTGTGGATCGCTCTCATCTCACCCGCTGGTGCGGAACGGATCGAGAAGCTCGGCGACTCCGATCGCTGGGTCCCACAGTTCCTGTCTCTCAAGGCGGCACTCAACAACTCCCGCAAGGACCAGACCACGAACACGCCGGCACTGTCGACGATATTCCTAGTTCGCAGCCAGGTTGACTCGATGCTCGAAATGGGCGGTCTCGACTGGGCGGTTGCCCGCTGCGCCAAGTCCTCTGAGATCGTTTACAGCTGGGCGGAGGCCTCTGACTATGCCTATCCGTTTGTGAGCAACCCTGCCGAGCGCTCCACCAACGTTGCCACGATCAATTTCAACGAGGGTGTAAGCGCCGACACCGTTTCTGCAGTGTTGCGTGAGAACGGAATCCTCGATACCGGTGGCTACCGCGCTCTGGGCGAGAACCAGCTGAGGCTTGCGATGTTCCCCAACGTCGAGCCCTCTGATCTGGAGACTCTGACCAAGGCGATCGACTACATCGTTGAGCGGTTGTAACCGCTAGGGACTGCATTCCCAGCTGGCCACTGCGAGCGATTTGCCGGGGGCGCTCGCTTCTGGCTACTCGTCTTCTCCGAGTCGCGTCCCCAACTCACGGTCGAGCATGAGCAACGCATGTCCGTTGCCTTCGGTACGTTCGAGGTCATCGATGATCTGCTGCACGGTCGCTTCTTCCTCGACCTGCTCGTTCACAAACCAATCGAGCAGTGGGTACGAAGCGAAGTCGCTGGCGTCTACCGCCTTTGAGTAGATGCTGTTGATCGCCGCGGTAACCGTCTCCTCTGCCGCAAGCGCGGCCCGAAACACGTCGGTGACGCTATCGAAGTCCGACTGCGGCTTAGGGAGCGAGCCAAGCACAACCCTGGCGTTGCGATCGAGGAGGAACTGGTAGAACTTCATCGCATGGTCGTTCTCTTCCCCGGACTGCATCTTCATCCAATGCGCCATACCGGGCAGGCCCTCAGCCTCGAGCCAGGCGGACAGCGCTAGGTACTGATGCGCTGAGGTGAGTTCGAGATTCACCTGATCGTTGAATGCCGCTTCGAGTTCCGGATTAAGAGCCACGAGACCTCCAAAATGAGTGTCAGCTCATCCTATAGACGTCCCGCAAGGTTCCACGAGTTAACGTGATGCCGTGGCGTGGGTATTCACATTTGTCTGCATTACCGGGTTGGGGTTGCTGCTGCACGCCGAGGTGCGACTGCCTCGTCAGCGGCGTCTCCCCAAAATGGTCGCATCGACAGCATTCGTCGCGGTGGCGCTGGCGGTCGGTGCTCTCGACTCAACCTTTGGCAAGATCATGCTCGTAGCCCTTGTTCTGTCGTGGTTTGGCGACCTCTTTCTCAGCTACGACGGTCGCACGCCATTCGTGGCCGGTCTCGTATCCTTTCTGGCCGGGCACATCGCATATGTCTTTGCTTTTGCCAACCGCGGTCTCGGCGAGCAGCTCTATATCCCAATCCTCGCAGTGATCGTCGTCGCCCTCCCCGTTGCCGGGTGGCTGCTGCCGACGGTGCCTGGGGAGCTCAAGGCTCATGTCATCGCCTACATGACTGTCATCTCAGTAATGGTGGCAACAGCCGTATCGACCAACGCATTCAGTGCCGACTGGCGGATCCCAGTCGGTGCAATTGCGTTTTATCTCTCCGACATTGGTGTGGCTCGGGAACGCTTCGCCCGGCCCGGTCTAGTCAATCGCATGGTTGGGCTACCGCTCTACTTCGGCGGACAGCTACTGCTGGCATGGGCATCGGGCGGCTGAGGTCAGGCAGTCGGATCGGGGGCTTCGCCGAAATGGTCCACAAACTCTTGGACAGATTGTGAGCGGGCGAATTCGTACTCGCGACGCTCTGTGCCGCGGATCACAAATCCAAGCCGCTGCGGAACCAACATCCCGGCCGCCCCGTATCTGACCGTGCTGACGTCATTGGAGTCGGTGCTCTCAACAAGAGCTGGGACGTCCGTTCCCAGTGGGCGGTCAAAGAGCATCACCCTGCGGTTGGTGAGGTGAACGGTCAAATAGGGACTCTGCATTGGCGGCGTGCTGCGACGTGCAAGTGGCCGACCCGCCGCAAAATAGACCAGGGCAAACACACCGGTGAGAACAACCACGATTGCTATTGCACCGGTGACAAACCCCATGTTCAGCAGGCGAGGGACGGTAAGGGCAACCAGGATCCCGACAATCCCACCCAGACCCGACCAGCGAGTGAAACCCGACACGACACCCTCCAGGACTACGACGCTGGTCTCCCCCGGCTCCAAGTCATGGATCGGATCATCTGGGGCGGTGCGCGCCATCCGGTGCCTTTCGTTCAAAGTGAGTTACCCGCAGCCCGGCAACGGGACTTGTCTCCCCGACGCTCACGAAGCCCAAAGCTTCGTAGAGACGGTGTGCGGGCTGGTTCGTCTTCCCCGTTGCGACGGTGATCGTAGCCTTCCGATCCAACGCACCCACCAGGGTTGAACCCAGTCCCTGCCGTGCTGCCTCGGGAGCCACTACCAAGCGATCGATGTCTATTTGGTCGCCGTCGGCCATATATGCCAGCGCCGCCACGATCCAACCACCGTCGCTGATGCCCAGCCACAGGAGGGGCGCGGCAACAAGATCCGCCTCCGACTCACGCAGCGGCGGGATCCCGCCAAAGCCAATCAGATCGGCCTCCACCCGGTAAGCCGCCCGTTGCAAAGCCAATATCTGCTGAGCAACGCCCGGCTCGGTCAGATCCAATGGGTGCACCGACTTCTCCATCGCCGCATTATCGCCCCGACCTGTGATCGCCGTGGACGGTATCGTGCAGCGACATGAAACGACTCATGATTCTCCGCCATGCAAAGTCGGACTGGCACGCTGGAGCCAGCTCGGATCACGCCCGACCCCTCAATCGTCGTGGCACCGCCGCCGCCATCACGATGGGGAAAGTCCTCGCCAGAATGGGCGAGACCCCGGACCTCATCTACAGCTCGTCGGCACAGCGGGCCAAAGAGACCGCAATGCTTGCCGTCGACTCGGGGAGCTGGGACTGCGAACTTATCGAACACGACGACCTCTACGGCACATCACCATCGGGGGCACTCGAAGTCGCCGCCAACGCCCCGGACGACATCCATTCGCTCATGCTGGTCGGCCATGAACCAACCTGGAGTTACCTCATCCAAACCCTGACCGGTGCGGAGGTCGATATCAAGACCGCCACCGTCGCTGCGATCGACTTGTCTGTCTCGCGGTGGGCAGACGCCACGCGTAGCGGCGGGTCGCTGGTGTATCTGCTGCAACCTCGACTGTTCGAGCACTGGGACATCTGATGGAAAAGATCCATGGCGGCCAGCTTCTCGCCAGAGCACTTCGCAACGAAGGCGTCGACACGATCTTTGCCCTAACCGGCGGACACATCGTCCCCATCCTGGACGGTTGTGTCCTCGAGGGCATCAACATCGTCGACGTCCGCCACGAACAGTCGGCCGCTCATGCGGCAGAGGCCTACACCCGGCTCACTGGGAATCTCGGGGTGGTTGCTGTCACCGCCGGCCCTGGGGTCACCAACACCATGACCGGCGTCATGAACGCCCACTACGCAGGCACGCCGATGCTGGTCTTGGGCGGTCGCCACCCGATTCGCCAGGAGCACACCGGTGGTCTTCAGGAGATGGATCACCCCAAGCTGTTCGGAGCGATTACCCGCTTCGCTGATACCGCCTGGGAGACCGCTCGCCTCGCCGACTACATCTCCATCGCCGCCCGCCATGCGTTCTCCGGACGGGGCGGGCCAGTGTTTCTCGACATTCCGCTCGATGTGCAAGCAGGCATGGTCGCCGAGACAACGCCGCTCCCCGAGTACTACCGACCGACGGAGCCGGCAGGTGCCGAAGCGGCGGTCATCGAGCAAATCGTGCTCACTCTCGCCAACGCGGAACGGCCGGTCATCTTTGCCGGCAACGGTATCAGGGGGTCCGCCGTCAAGGCGCTGGTCAAACTGGCGGAGACAATGAACGCTCCTGCCTACGTCAACAGTGGGGCCCGTGGCGCCTTTGCGTTCGGTCATCCACTTCTGGGCAACCGAGCGCGGTCCCAGGCGTTCGCCGGAGCCGACGTCGTCTTGGCGCTCGGAGTCGATTGGGATTTCAGGACCGGCTTCGGCCAGAAGATCGCCGCTGACGCCACCGTCATCCAGGTTGACACTGAGCCAACCCGAATCGGGTGGAACCGGCCTGCCCACCAAGCGGTCGTTGCCAACCCAGGACGCCTCGTCCATCAGCTTCATGAACACCCCAGCCTCGCCTACGAAGGGGAACGAGAATGGACCACGGGGCTACAGACCGCCGAAGCCGAGAAGCTGGTGTCCGCCAACGCAGAAGCCGATGCCGAGTCGGAACTCGTCAATCCGCAGTACTTTGGCCGGGCAGTCGGCGAGTTCTTTGGACGAGACTCGATTGTGGCCGTCGACGGTGGTGACATCGTGGCAACAACAGCCAAGTGGCTCCAAGTCTCGACACCCGGCCATGTGCTCGAGCCGGGGCCTGCAGGCACGCTGGGAACCGGGCCGGGCTTCGCCCTCGCCGCCAAGACGGTGTTTCCGGACAGGCGAGTAGGGATCGTGTTCGGTGATGGCGGTTTCGGCTTCAACGGTATGGAATTCGACACCTATGTCCGCCTCGGTCTGCCCGTCATTGGAGTCGTCGGCAACGACGGTGTGTGGAACAACATCAAGACATTCCACAAGATGTTCTATCCGGATCGGCTGGTCGCCACCGACCTGGGAAGACGGCCCTACCACTCGATGGTGGAGGCCCTCGGTGGCTATGGCGAATTGGTGACGAGCGCCGCCGATGTCACTCCCGCCCTCGAACGAGCCGCCCAGAGCGGCTTGCCGTCGCTGGTGAACGTCCACATCGAAGAGACGTTCCGCGCCTCGAGCAACTACTCGCAATAGCCGCCCAACTCCGGCCAGGCGGACAACCTGAGCGCTCCGGGACCGCGGTACCATCGGCGGTTCTGGAGGGATTCCGGTGACGACCGAACAGACATCATTAGGTTCGATGTTGCGCGAGGGCAGCGCGATTGCGGTTCGCTTTGCTCAGGCTCGAACGGCCTCGTTCGTGCTGGCCGTCATAGGTGCCGCTCTGTTTGTCTCTGCGATCGTTGCGTCCGCCATTGTGATCGGCAACGTGACCGACAGCCTGATCGTGCCTGTCCTCGACCAGGGCGAGCCTCACGAAGGACTCCTCTGGCCCGCCATGTGGGCCGTGTTTGCGGTGGCCCTGTGGAAAGCACTCGCCGTCATCCTGCGCCGCACTGCGGCCAGCTTCCTCCAGTTCAGGGTGCAGGCTGACGCCCGCCACGACCTCATCGACCACCTTCTGAAGCTCGAGCTCTCGTGGTATCAGCGGCAATCGACCGGGACCCTGCTCGCCACCAGCGATACCGACGTGCGTCAGGGAACGTTCATCCTTGCCCCCCTCCCCTACGGAATCGGCTCTTCGCTGCTGCTGGTCGGAACCGTGGTCCTCATCCTGCTCATCGATCCGTGGCTGGCACTGCTCGCGTTCGCCTGTTTGGGTGCGATCGTTGCGGTGAACATGAACGGTGCGTGGAAGATGTTCGGCGCCTTCCGTGAGGTCCAGACGCTGCGAGGCGATGTGTCATCGATCGCTCACGAGAGCTTTGACGGAGCGCTGACCATCAAGGCACTAGGCCGTATCGACCTCGAGAAGGATCGATTCGAGCAAGCCTCACAACGTCTCCGCGACCGTCTGATTGGTGTGCTCCAGATGATGGCGACGTACCGAGTTGGTGTGGAAGGCCTGCTGTCCGCAATCACGGTAATCATGCTGGTCGCTGGTGCCGCTCGGGTCAGCGACGGCGCCGTCACCCCCGGCGATGTCGTCACGATTGCCTATTTGCTCTCGCTGCTATTCATCCCGATCCGCATCATCGGCTTCGTCTTATGGTCGATCGCCTCGTCTCGCGCCGGCTGGGAACGTGTGCAAAGTGTCTACGACGTCACCGACCTTGTGCCCTACGGCGATGCTCAACCCGAGCCAGACGAGTCCGGCGCACTCGTGAGCGGCGATGCCGTTTCGTTCTCATACGACGACGGGGAGACGGTTATCGCCGATCTCAACCTGGCAATCCAACCGGGTCGGGTCGTTGCCGTCGTTGGCCCGACTGCCAGCGGCAAGTCGACGCTGACCGCATTGATGGCCCGACTTTGGGATCCTCAGGTGGGCGCTATCACCATCGACGGTCGCGACTTGCGCAGCTTTGCCCGCTCGGCGCTGCCCGGCGAAGTTGCCTTCGTGTCGCAGGAGTCGTTCCTTTTTGACGACACTGTCACGGGGAACATTGCCTTTGGTGTGATGGCTGATGACGAGGACGTCAAGACCGCTGCACAGCTGGCTGGAGCGCACGAGTTCATCCTCGAACTCCCTGAGGGATACGGTACCACCCTTGGTGAGCGTGGCACCAGCCTGTCAGGTGGACAACGACAGCGCATCGCCTTGGCCAGAGCGCTCGTACGCAAACCTCGCCTCTTGATCCTGGACGATGCGACCTCGGCAGTAGATCCCTCGGTTGAGGCAAGGATCCTCGAACGGCTGCGTGAATCGGAAACGCCGTCGACGATCGTGATCGTGGCATATCGCACGTCGAGTATCACACTTGCCGATGAGGTCGTCTTTATTGATGAAGGCAAGATTGTCGCACACGGCACTCATCGAGACCTGTCGCGCGATGTGCCCGGCTACGCCCGGATCGTTGAGGCCTACGCCGATGACGCCGAGGAACGGAGGGGCTCATGAGCGCTGAAGAATCCGCCTCCGGCACCATCTATGCGCTGCGCCGTGCCTTTCAGGAGACCCCAGCGCTGCGGGCTGGTATCGGGCTGACGATCTTCTTCGCCGCTCTGGGAACCCTGATCCAATTGGTCGTCCCCATTGTGGTGCAGACGGTCATCGACCAGGACCTGCTTGGTGACGGTGACGTCGATATCGGCAGCGTCGTTCAAAAGGGCCTTATCGCATTGGGGGCCATGCTGCTGGCCTTTATCGTCAGACGACAAGCACTCGTCCGGCTGGCGAAGGCCTCGGCAACCGGGCTGTCCGAACTCCGCGTTCGCACCTTCGAGCACCTCCACAAGCTTTCAATCCTGCACACTGAGGCCGAGCGCCGGGGTGCTCTGGTCGCCCGAGTCACCTCGGACATCGCATCTATCCAGGACTTCATGGACTGGGGTGGCGTTGGCTTGCTCATCGGTGTCGCTCAGGTGTTCCTGGCAATGGTTGCGATGCTCTTCTACCGATTCGACCTGGCTCTGGTTGTTGTCGGTGCGGTGATCGTTTACACGATCATGCTCGTCTTTATCCAGAGAATCCTCGCTCGGGCCCACGACAAGGTACGCCAACGGGTCGCCTTGAGCCTTGGCGCAATGGGCGAGGCCATCTCAGGGCTACCTGTGATCAGGGCCTACGGTGCCGAAGAAGAAACCAGAGTGAAGGTCGCCGATGCTCTGGACGCACAGTTCCGCAGCGAATACCGCACCGCGCTGCTGGGTGCCAGCTTGTTCTCGAGCGCCGAGCTCTTCGCCGGCCTGATCACAGCTGCCGTGATCGGTATTGGTGTTGTAACCGGGGTGAACGCAGGGATGAGCGCCGGGACCCTGTTGGCGTTCCTGTTCCTGGTCAACCTTCTCGTCCAGCCGATCCAGACGCTTGTCGAGACTCTCAACCATGCCCAGTCTGCGGGTGCCGGAGTTCGGCGCATCCTTTCGATTCTGGATACACCGATCGAGATCGATGACCCGACTGACCCGGTGTTCCTCCCCGAGGGCAACCTCAACATCCAGTTCACCGACGTTACTTTCTACTATAAGAAAAAGGCGCCCCTGTTCGAGGACCTCAGCTTGGAAATCCAACCAGGGACGCGGGTCGCCGTTGTCGGGGAGACGGGATCGGGCAAGTCGACGTTCTCCAAGCTGCTCACCCGAATCCACGACCCCATCTCAGGGGAAGTGATGCTTGGTGGGGTGCCCCTATCCAGGATCGACACCGACGACCTGCGGCATCGTCTCGGCTACGTCCCCCAGGAGGGATTCCTCTTCGACGCCACCATCGCCGACAACATCAAGTACGGCAAGCCGGACGCCACCGACGACGAATTGCACGCTGCGATTACCGACCTCGAGCTCGACTCGTGGGTTGCCCAGCTGCCCGAAGGTCTCGCTACCTCGGTGGGTGAGCGTGGTGGCCAACTGTCGGCAGGCGAACGCCAGCTTGTCGCCTTGGCCCGAGCCTGGATCACGGGCCCAGAGGTATTGGTGTTGGACGAGGCAACGTCGGCAGTTGATCCCGCACTCGAGGTTCAGACCCGTCGCGCAATGGAACGACTGATTTCGAGCCGTACCAGCGTCACCGTCGCCCATCGGCTGTCAACTGCTGAAGCTGCCGATGAGATCTTGGTCTTCGATCAGGGTCGCCTCGCAGAACGTGGTGGCCACGACCAACTCCTCGCTCAAGACGGTGTATACACCGCTCTCTATGGCGACTGGATCAAGGGCACCCAGAAAGTCGATTAACCGACTGTCTGAGTGATCGCACCGTTTCGTGTCACATGTGACGTGTAAGTTTGATGCACGGCACCCACGGTGGGTGCGTCTTGGAGGGAGCAGCGATGGGTTATCAACACGGTTTGTTTAGTTGGGCGGATGTCTCGGCACCAGATCCGGCGGCAGCAAGTGCCTTCTACGCGGCACTCTTTGGTTGGCATGCCGAGGATCAACAAATGCCGGATGGCTCGTACATGTACACGATGTTCAGCATGGACGGGGAAGCCACCGCTGGTCTTGGCCAGCAGCCCGCCGAGATGTCGGCACAGGGCATCCCGCCGATGTGGAACTCATATGTCACGGTCGACAGCGTCGACGAAACCATCGAGAAATGGACTGCCGCAGGCGGTACCGTCATGATGCCTGCGATGGACGTGATGACCTCGGGGCGGATGGCCTTTGTCGTCGACCCCGAGGAAGCATTCGTGGGTCTTTGGGAGGCCGGCGACCATGTCGGAGCCGGGGTCTTCCACAAGCCCGGTGCCATGAACTGGAACGAGCTCAGCACCAGGAATTCCGAAGCGGCTCGCGACTTCTACGGCAAGGCCTTGGGCTGGACGTTTGAGGAGTTCCCAGGATCCAGCCCGGCCTACTGGCTGATCACAATGCCAGACAAGAAGCAGGGGGATCCGTTGAGCGAGGACGTCTACAACGGCGGGTTCTTGACGCTGGATGAAACGTTCCCCGACACGATCCCTGCTCACTGGGGCGTCTACTTCGGGGTTGTCGATACCGATGCCGTAGCCGCCAAGGCGACGGAGTTGGGCGGCAGCGTTGTCGTTCCCGCAATGGACACGCCCGCAGGCCGTATCTGCGTCGTGAGCGATCCCCAAGGCGGCACCTTCTCGATAATCGCTCCCCCGGCGGAACAGGCCTAGCGGGAACTGAGCTTTGCTCGGTTCCTTTTGAGAATCCTTTGGATTCTCATGGGCAGGGGGCTGGGAGATAGCTGTATTTGCCGCAGGAGCCGGTTTCTGGACCTGATTGGGCTATTGGGTGTGCTATCGCCCCCTGTTCAGGGTGTATCACGCGTGATACGATCTGGATATGTCAAAAGTGTCGATCCGCGAACTACGCAACCATGGCGGCGATGTGGTTGATCGCGCCGCTAGAGGCGAGCGACTCACCATCACTCGATCCGGGAAAGCCGTGGCGGAGATCCATCCTCTCGGTCGCAAACCCCTGTCGCTGACGGTTGTGATGGCGCACCGACGACGACTCCCGCTGGTAGACCCGGATAAATTGCGCAAGGATCTCGACCAAGTCCTTGACCCAGGCATCTAGTCCATGGCGCGCGGATTACTCGATACCAGCACCCTCATTCTGCTCGGACGGCTACGGGAGACCGATCCGCTTCCCGGCGAGCCGGTGATCATAGCGATCACCCTCGCTGAGCTCTCGGTAGGCCCACTTGTGGCCTCGACTGATGACGAACGAGCCGCCCGTCAGGCGCACCTGCAGCAAGCCGAAGCCGATTTCAAGCCGCTGCCCTTCGATGCTGCAGCAGCCCGCAGCTTCGGCCAAGTCGCCGCCGGACTACGCCGCGCTGGGCGCAAGCCGGCGGCCCGTGCCTACGACGCGATGATTTCTGCCATCGCCCTCGCCAACGACCTGCCTCTGCACACATGCAATCCACGCGACTTCATAGGCATTGAAGGACTCACAGTTGTGGCCGTCCCCCACCCAGACCACTGACCGACCGCCGACCGAACGACCATTGCTCTCACGACCGGCACGGCAAAATGCCGATCCAGTGCATTGCTCGGCACAAACGTCGCGCCGTTCAGAGCCAAGCCTAGAAACTCGACGGTGTTGCCAGCCCACACCGTCGTGCTCGGAGTCGTACTCCTGATCTCAGGAGGTGGTCATCTGCCTTCGAGCCGGTGACCGATGTGGCTCGGGATCAGGTTCGCTGTGCGGATACGGCTTTGCCAAACGCTGCGAGTTGTCGAACGTGAGCCCGGTCTAGCCCGCAGGCGCTGTGCGGCTCGATAAGCAGCGTCGGTGCCTCCCGGCGATTGGCCCAGCTATGCGCTTGCGTCTCGAGGTCGTCGTCAATCCACGCCACGGGCGTGTCGCCGACGCGGGCGGCAACATCGGGGAGCTTCCTCAGCCTCGTGCCGAGTTGCGGCCGCTGGGTGAAGATGATGGCCTCCATGGGTGAGAGACCCAGGAGTGGTCCGAGCAGTCGAGGAGCGTCGAGCTCCCAGCCCGTGGCCCATACCAACTCGAAGCCATCTCGAAGTTCGTTCAGCCAGACACCATGATCTGGATTCAGCCAGACGTGATGCACTTCTCCGGTCGATGCCGTCACCCGGTGACGGACGAAGCCTAGAGGCGCGGTGTCTTCGACTACCGGCGCAAGCACGCCGTCGACGTCGAGTAGGAGAATTGGTTTGGCGTCAGTGGCCATCCCGAGATCCTACGGCACAGGTCGAACGAGATTGCGAACCGCCCGCCAGCCTGCCGCTCGGCTCGGTCTAGCAATGTGATCGTTCACGCTAATGACACGGCGTTCCCGGCGTGTGGGTTCAGGTCGGTGGGATCCGGAGGATTCTGGGGGCTGCTGGGTCGTTGTTGTCGATGAGGACCTCCGCCGATTGGTCGGGATGCGCCCGTGATACATACAACTCCTGCCCTGGCAGATACCTCTCCCGATAGCGCTGCTCGATGGCGTCGCTTGTAGCAAACAACGCCAGTCTCGCTTCGAGGGACGCTTCAGACTGATCGCTGGGTCGACCTGAACCAACACAGACAGGTCCCAGCATCCCGCCAGTTCAGGTCTGAGAAGGAACACACCGTCAAAGAGCAGCACAGTGCCCGACTGAACTCGGATCGGGACTTCCTTGACGGGGCGGTTGATATGGAAGTCGAACGCTCGTGTGCGGACAATGTGATTGCCCCCAGGACCAAGCGGATCGAACAGTAGGCTGCGCAGCGATCCGTAGTCGAATGAGTCCTCGTAGTAGCTCTGTGCTGGCTGTTCCTCGCTTCGAAGGTGGCGTACCGACGCTGGATGGTGAAAACCGTCAATCGAGGCGCGTAGAACCGGGCGATGGACTCGGTCGAGAAGTTCGGCTAGCTCATCCGCCAGGGTGGTCTTACCTGCGGCATCGATCCCGTCAATCGCGACCCGTTGGGACGGTATGTGATCGGTGGCCAGCTCCAATCGGATCCCCTGGCGCACGACGACATCGTGGGAGTGTTCGCCTTTGCAGACGGCGGTCCGCCGCCCGATGCCGAGGTACATGCAGGCGGAAGAGTCTTTGTGACGTTCG
>JAAETI010000336.1 GCA_024228555.1 bacterium
CGCCGCACTCTTTGAGACATCGTGCGCCATTCTCAGTGAGACACGTATCTCGTGATGCGACAAAGGACTGGGCCTTTGCCGCTAATTCCTCAGTCTTGCGCGCTGAAGCGCAGTTCGCCCCAGGTTCCCCTGTTCACGACGCTGATCTTTGTGATCACGTGCTCGATGGCGCGACCCCGTTGACGCCGTTCGGCGTCGTAGGCGAGGAAGTTGCGCGCGGAGGAGTATGCCAGCAGTAGGCGATATGAGCGCCGTTCAAAGATGAGGTCGACGCGGAGCTGCGGGGTGCACTTGGTGTAGTTCGCGCATTCAAGGCAGCGCCTGCTCGTGTCGCCGAGGATTGGCTGTAGACCATCGAGAGAGCGACAGGTCGGCTTGCGGCTCTTGTAAAGAGTGCGCGCTCCGCCGTGACCGAGTATTCGCGCCTCGATAAGTCGCCGTCGTCGACTGCCACTTTGCAGGTCAAAACCATCGGGACGGACCGTCAAGTAGCGGACAAGTGCACGGTGCAAGAGTTGGCGCAAGACCTCGACATCGCCGGACATGGGAGAGGAGCTCATGCGAGCTCCCAGCGATCAAGTGCGTCTTCGACTAGCTCTGGCTCAATCTTCGACTTGCCAGGTCCTGCGCGTCGCAGGATTGTGCGGTACATCGGCAGCAGGAGTCCAGGTGCACCCGCTGCTCGTTCGAAGAGAGCAGCTTGCCCTTGCTTGCACAGCCGCTTGCTCTGATCTGCCTTGAAGTGGTGGCTGATAAAGTCCTGCAGCTCGTCGATAACCAGGCCAGTGATCTCTTCTCGCACGACGATGCGCCGCCACAGGTAGGGGTGAGCTTGCAGCTCTGCACGAAGACGAGGTAGCCCGACTAGCAATACTTGGATGCGACACGATCCCTCGAGATCACTCTCTGCCAGTGCGCGGACTTCGGCAAGGGTCTCGGCCGGTAGGTCCTGCGCTTCGTCGAGCCACAGGAGGGTCGTGCGTGACTCTTCGGTCAGCACGCGCAGCAGGCGGTCGAGGTTAACGGAGTGGCATATGCTCGCGCGGACACGCAGTGCTTCTCCGGTGACTTTGACAAGGCCCGCAGCACCTAGCTTTTTCGATTCGGAGAAGTAGAGCACACGGTATCGCGCACGGTCGAGTTTGGTTCGGAGTTCGCGCAGCAGCGCCGTCTTGCCGGTGCCAGTATCACCGGTGAGCATCGCGTAGGTCTCACCTGATTCGACGAGTGCCTCGAAGAGGTTATCTTTGGCTCGGGTAAAGTCGTGGAAGGGATAGGATGATCGATTCATGGTTGCTCCTCCTTGGAGTCTGGGGTGTTGCCGTCGGCGCTGATCTGGCGCTCGAGATCGGTGAGGTAAGTCGTTAGAGCGCGGCCCAAGCCGAGGCTCTCCTTGCTGCGTGTACACGCTGCCTCGAAGGCTTCCCGAGCCATCGGGCCGTGCTTGCGATAGAAAGCCAGCACTGCATGCGCTTCTCGCTCGGAGTTCGGCACGTCACGCTCGATTAGCGCAGCGAGCATCTTGAAGACTTCAGGCAGTCCGAAGCCCGGTTGCGCATTCGGTCGCTCACTGCCTTTCCAAAGGTCGACAAGCTTCTGTAGTTGCCCTGTGCCGCGCTTGTCGGTGTGCGTCTTGACGGACGACAGGGGCTTCCTCGTGAATGGTTGCAGCACGATCTCGCGATCATCCTTCGTTACGAGGACCGCCCGGCCGCCGCGAGTTGGGTGATAACGGAATCGGCTGCGTTGTCCCGCGTGTGCAGTTGAGGGCACCCGAAAGCTGCCGGTAGGCAAGCGGACCTCGCCGGTCTTGGGGTCGCTCTTCGCTGTTGTCTCCACGAAGAAGGCTCGCTCAATATCGCTCTGGCTTACCCTTCGGTTTGAGATCCGGTTGGCTAAACGCTTCTCGGGTGTTGTGCCAATTTCGCGGTGATGATGTCGGTTGTAGACCAAGGCCAGCATCGCCTCGAGCAGTTGCTGCAGGTGCTCGACATCGACGACTTCTTGTGCGCGCAGCTCGCGGACAAACCATCGATCCAAACTTCGGTGATAAGCCTCTATCTTGCCTTGCCACTCGGGTGTGCGCGCAATGACGTAATTGCGATGCACGCCGAGTGCTGCGAGCCCGCCACGAAAGGCATGGCTGTCGAATGCCGATCCACGATCAAACTGAAATCGATCAGCGAGGCCCCATTTTGCAATGGCTTGCGAAGTCACTGTGATCGCAGCATCGATGTTCTCGGACGCAGCCGCTACCGCTGCGAGTATGGCACGACTGTGATCGTCGAGGACCGACAGCACCTTCACATCTATGCGAGTGCCGTCTACCAGAGTTACTCGAAATGGTCCTTTGCCATCAAGCTGCCATCCTTCGTGCGGATGCGTGGCTTCGTAGAGGTCACGTAGTTTGCTCTTCTTGCCTGAGCGAAGCCGTTCGATGCCAGCGTAAGCTGGGTGCGCTCGCAGATGACGACGTAGCGTCGTGGTGCTGAGCGAGTAATCCTCAAACTCCGCGTGCAGGTAGATACGGAGTTGAGTCAGCGACCGATCGGGTTGTTCATACAGCAGACCGATCGCGTAACCGGCCCAGCCCGCAGTGCCTGCTTTGCGTGCCTGGCCTCGATCATCACGTGGCTTGGGCAGCAGCCCTAAGTAGCCATTGCTTCGATAAACCTTCAGCCAACGATAGATCGTGCTGCGGCCTATACCGGCAGTCCGCTCTCGCCACGCTGCTCTTCGTTGAGCTGCGTCAAGACTCGGATCTATCAGGAATGCGATGCACTCGAAGCGTCGGGCGGCGATCTCGTACGGGTTTGACATGAATCTCGGCTCCGTGACTGTGAAGGCCGAGATTCTGGCGGTCGTGAGCGATCAAGGCGTTCAATCGCCGTGCACAGAAGTTGGCTAGGAAACTCAAGCGTGGACACGTCAGACCACTGAAGTGAGAGTCGACGGCATTCGGTCATCGAATCTGGGTGTGTAGCGTTGGCGATGCTCACCATCACGGTCATCGCAGTAGTCACTGCACCGAGGCGGTCACGCCGAGCCTCGGACCTGTATCGTCGTGGATTTGGGTGCGTTGAATCACTGAGCCCCATGCCTACGAGGCCTAGCATACGAGGCTCGGCTTCTGCGAGGAGCCGGCTCATGGGGGCGCCACCGAGGTCTCCTGCGGGCCGGCCGAGCGCGTAAGCGCCCAGACCCTCGGTCCAACCGTGCAGAGTTGTGTGCGCGGGGGTGCGGGCGCCGAGTTGATTCCAGGCGATCTCTCGCAGGCTCTGCTCTCCACTCGCGTAGACAGAGACTTCTTGCTCGATCACTGCGAGGCTGTAGATCTTTCGGGGCAGGACATCGCATGGGAGCACCCGACAGCGCTTCTTACAGCGCCCGCATCGCGCTATGGCGATGATGGCATCTATCGTGACGGTGCGATAGATGTCGTAGGCGTCGCGCTCGAGCAGGACCAGAGTCCGATGGACTCTCGACCGGGTTAGCTTCAACCGGCCGCCCGCAGCGCGACACGCTGGGTCAAGGGCAACAGCAGTTTGCCTCCAGACGCAGCTGATCGGCCCTCAACAACCGGTCGTACTCGCGATACAACAGTCTTATGGTACTCGGCACGGATTTTTGCTCCATGTCGATGCCGTGGGGAGGCGGCTGGTACCGCCTCTCCACACTTCATCTTCCCCAAGAGGATATCAGGCCCTGCCGCTTCGCTGCCAGGGCCTCAGCCCGTGAGTGCTCCGCTTCTTCCTGACCTGAGCTGGGTGAGGCCGTGAGTTGGCAACTTCTCCGTTCCAATTAGCGCGGCGTGCGAGGTCCATCTTGCGTGGCGCACGACAGCGTGGATTGCCCCTTGGACTGAAACAGATCACCATTCTCTCTGATGTAGAAGGCAATCTTCGCGCTGTTCCCGTAGTCGCTTGGCCAAGCCAGTACACCCCAAGACATCTCCGCCTGTGAAGCACAGGGCTTCAGCCCCCGCATCGCCCCTGCATGCTCGGACAGCCAAGCACTCTGTGCTGAAGGCAGGTAGAACCAGAAGTAGTAGCCATAGAGCTCCACGCAGCCTTGGTCGTTGGTCTTGGCGAACGCCTTGGACAGGAGTCCCGCCGAAACAAGCTGTGAGGCATAGCCATATTCCCCCACTCCGTTTCGGTTCGCATCGAGAACGCCCTTGGATTGGAACTCCTTTTGGCTGAACAAGATGTTCTTGAGTATCGCGCATGCAGCGGATTCCTCCGCATTGACACTGCACACGATGAGATTCGGCTTGGGGTTCAATGCCCACACCAGAAGGGCAATTGGAACCAAGCAAGCACATAGCCATCGCATGTTGTCTCCTGAGAAATGGTGTGCGTCAACCGACAGGGCAAGTAGTCACATCAGCTGGCGCGGCAATCACGGTCGGAATCTGATAGTCAGCATCGAGCGCACACGAGGGTTTTGAGCGTTTCCCGAACCGGCCCACCTCATCGCAAGCCCCCACGCTCACAGGAAGGAGGCGCTGCAGCAGGCGCAACCGACCTCTGATTCAGGCGAGGATATCGATCACGCTGTCCTCGATGTCAGCTTGCCGTGCGGTAACCGCGGCAGCCAACTCAGCGTCACGCTTGGCGTGGCGGAGTTCGATCGCCTCTTCGGCAAGGTCGATCTCTTCGTCGCTCACGCGCGTCCTCGCCTCGGTGCCGCCGGAGGGAGACTCCACCTGCTCGGTGCGCAGTCGCTTCGCGTCATCCGTGTTGACGTTGGCAATGTTGTGGGCGGTATTGTTAAGCCGCACAGAGGCGGCCCGAAAGCCGC
>JAAETI010000337.1 GCA_024228555.1 bacterium
CGATGGGGGTGAGAAAGGCTCCAGCGACACCCCGGACGCCGATTCCGGTTCAAACGACCCACCGACGGGTAGCGCACCATCGGCGTCCAAGACGCCACCGGCAGCACCAGCGGGTGAATCAGCCCCCCCTAAGGCCCGCGGTCATGGCCGTCGACCAGCGGCCGATTATCACGGCGCCGAGACGATTTTTTGCCCGCATGATACGTTCCAGGCAGGCCATCAGTGCCCGCAATGTAAGCGCAGCCGGCTGTACAATTTACCGTCTTTGGTCCGCCTGCGTTTTACCGGTCAGCCACTGGCGTTGGTGACACGCTTCGAGCTGGAGCGGCTGCGCTGTGCAACCTGCGGTTTTATCACCGTAGCCGCCATGCCGCCCGAGGCAAGCCGGGAGACCTATGATGTGAGTCTCAAAGTGAACCTGGCCCTGGCTCATTATCACCTGGGCCTGCCATTCAAACGCATCGAATCTTTCCAGGAGTTGGTGGGCATGCCGTTGCCCGATGCGACCCAGTGGGAGCTGGTTGAGCAGGTCGCCGACAGCGCCTATCCGATCTATGAATGGCTAAAAAA
>JAAETI010000338.1 GCA_024228555.1 bacterium
GATTTCTGCTTGACCCTTCCCACGGGGGAGGGACTACGATCGGGCAAACACTTCAGGGTCCCGTACGGTCCGGCCAGAGGACCTGGCCGGTATCGACTATCGCGTACGATCCTCTCGCCGAACCAGCCGCCTCGACGCCTGACTCTGTAACCCCCTCCGGCGTCTCGACCAGGAACGAGGCGGGATACCAGTCGGCACGAAAGACCGCGTTGCTTGTCTTGTCACCGGGGCGCTCGATCGCAAACGGGTTGACATACGTCCAGACGGTCTCACCGCCAGGGGTCACTTCGTAGAGCGTCCCAGTCGGGCCGCTCGTGATGAGCGTGTTGCCGCTCGGGAGACGCTGCGATCCGGAGATATTCTGTGCGAACACACCAGTGTCATGACTCCACACAATCTCGGCGTCCGCAGTGATTCCGTCGTCAGGGAGGGTGATCTCCTCGATCGTTGAGGACGGGCGGAGCTGCCGATCGCCGTTGTTAAAGATGAGTATGTTCCCGGCGCCTGGGAGCCCATCGTCTATCCATTCGGCATCGTGTTGAGCGTACAAGATGCGCTCCCCATCGCCTCCACAGGCCTCAGGATTGCCCCACCGGTAGAGAAGGTCTCCGGCCGGACCTGCTGCCTCGTCGGTGGTCGTTGCGTGATCGATGACCCAGATCTCGCTGAATGAATGCACGCTGAGCAGGATCTGATCGCTCTCTGGGTCGTAGTCGATGGAGTTGATGTGGGTGAAGTCAGGCTTCTGTGGGTAGTTGAGATCGACGCGCTCAGGGGATTCGGTGACGGCTCCGTAGTTCGGGAGGGAAGCGTCGTATTCCTGAACAAGGTGATCCCACACGTGCCACTCCCATACGACCTCTCCGGTAGTCGGGTCGAGCTCCATGATCTGGTCGAACGACAGGCCTTGCGCACTTCCAGACGGGACTGCATCCGGGTCGAGGCCGGCGGCAACTGCTTCGTGTGCCGATTTGAACTCCCAGGCAATCGCAAGGATATTGCCGTCGGGAAGCAGCTCGATGTCGTGGTGGAGGTGATGGTCGGCGTCGGCGAAAGACAGCTCCCACTCCACCTCACCGTCCCAGTTGATCCGCTGGATCACTCCACCGCTGCCCCCGGCTGCGAAGACGTCCGAGGGAATGCTTCCGGTATGCAGCAGGTCGCCGTCGTCGAGGAGGTAGACAGAATTGCCAGGTCGATACTCGCTCTCCCAGGAGTGGGCCACGTTACCTTCCCGATCGGTCAGATAAGTGGTCGTCGAACCGAGGGGGGCGAAGAGCATGTAGCCCCCTTCGTCGCTCGTCGCGGCACACGATTCTGACTCTGCTGAAGTTTCACATTCATCGACCATCGGGGCGTCGGTGGTGTTGAGATCGGAGGCGGCCCCAGTAGTGCTCTCGGCGACGGATGTTGTAGAGCCGACGCTGCTCTCACTGCACGCCGAGGCCAGCAACGCCAGGCCTGCCACAACCACGACGAGGTCTCGGCAATTCATGCTCGGTCCTTTCCAGTCATCAGATCATGATCGCAAGGCAAGGTCAGGAGCCTGTCAGAGCAATCTAAGAGGATCCTGAGTGTTTCGGCCCGGTCTCTCAGCCTTCATGCACAAGGAGGCTAGGTCGCAGCAGCATCACTATCCACCGCCGAGATGACAGGAGTCGGGGACCGGGGCGGCTGGCGTTCAGATTCGCCTACCGTGGAACCTTCATTCGAGGTGCTTCGGGAACGGCAGCTCCAGGTCGGCAAACATCTTCCGGTAGCGATCACGCCAGTGCTCATCGAGACTGTTCCACCCGTTGATTCTTTCAACACACGGCGAATCGTCTCTTGAACACAGACACTGGCTGAAACCCGAGATCTCAGGCTCGGTTTGGTGATAAGCGAACATCACTTCATCACCGGGTTTGATATCGGTTGCGGCAATGGCCACAAAACAGATCGAGCCGACGCCGGCTACCGGGACCGGAACCATGACCATATTTGGTACGCACGCATGGTTGACAAACTGTACCGGAGCAGCCACTTGACCATCGAAGACGTGTCCGGTGGGCTCGACGCAGGTCATCGAGTGGATACCTTTCGTCGATGCACGATCAAGTACCGCCACACAGACGATGTCACCGGGCCGGAAGGGAACGAGTGCTTGGACACCCATGTCGAGGTCGCCTAGGTTTAGCTGAGACCGAATGTGGGCAACGCGAAGCCCGTTGAACTGCTCTGCAGATTCAACCTCGAAGTCAGGGATGTCGTCTTCAAGGGTCATAACTAGATCCGGAACCCTACTAGACCACCTGATATCGAGCCGATATTGACCGCAAGGTCCGCGGTGAAGAGCATCGGGCCAGCGGAGATGGGAAGTGATCCTCCCGGGTTCGCTCGCCCGCGGGGTCTCAGCCCCTCCGCGCCGCCGATGAGGCTGGCCCAAGGACCAAAGGCTGCATCACGATCGCATTGCGTCGGCCGAGGTGCCAGAGAGATCGCGTCGCCACCGCCTCGCGGCGTCTGTTGCATATGCTGGGTGGCGTCGCCCGAACCTGTCGGATCTGAAGCTTCTTGATGATTGGCTTTTGGAGCGGGCGTTGGAGCATGACAAGCCAGCGGTGGTGTTCGGGTTGACGCTGGACTGGCTGCGGGTGGAACGTGTGGTCCGGCCTGGGATCACGGTGATCGAACGAGCTTGGGCGACCAATTGCATCCCTCACACGTCGTAGCGAGATCTAGCTGCTGCACCCGGCCGCTGAGCGGAATCCTGGCAATACTGATATCGCCACACGAATGAGATTTCGCCAATGTGCAGCGTCACGAAGCTGTAGACCACCACACGGGCGCCGTTCACGTCGGTGAAGGGGGTGTGACGAGGAACCATGCGTGATCCTGAACGGGGCGCCGATCTGAGCGTCGACGTCAAGCGTAGGTCGGTCTCGGAAGCCAGTGAATTGCTCGTCAGAACCGCCATCGCGTATCAATAAGGACGGATTGTGGCTGATGGTCAATCGATCCCGCTGGGAACCGATCGAGCAATGCTCATGTCATCCAAGAGCGCGATACAGAAACGCCGCCATCTGGCCCCGGGTCACTGGATTCCCAGGACAGAACCGGTCATTCACCGGAGGATTACACCCCGAGGTCACCCCCGCCACCCGCAACCGATCAATACTCAACTCAAACACCGAGTCATCATCATCCCGAAACAGATCCCCACCACCATCATCCGAATAGCCCAACGCACGAACCAAGAACGCCGCCATCTGCCCCCGGGTCACCACATCCCCAGGACAGAACCGGTCATTCACCGGAGGATTACACCCCAGGGTGATCTCCTGCTCTGCAAGCCAATCGATCTGATCGTGGTATATGTGGGCGGCCGGCACGTCGGTGAATCGTGCCGAAGCGGGAGAGCCGCCGTAGAACGGCTCCGCTGCCATATTCCTCAGTGCCTCCAATGCCTCTTGGCTGGAATCAATCTTCCAATGACAGTTGGGATAGCTCGGGTCAGACACGTTGAAGAATGAGACGGCAACGAACTGTTCCCAGCCTGGTTGCTTGAAGAGGTCGGCGCCCTCTTCGATCCAGGTTGCCTTGGCGTCGCCCCAGCTGCCAGGCAATTCTGTCGACGCGACTTCCGCCAGCAACAGATCCTGGTTCGGGTGCTTCAGACCGAACTGGCGCTGCGGCTCGATAGTGTCCTCGAGGGTACGCCAGTAGTCGGTCGAACTGCTGCGGCACTTGTCCCAGTTGTAGGCATCGGAGCCGATCAGATCGACGTAGCCGTCGCCGGGATACCAATGGTCCGCATAGCGAGAGTCGGAGGCAGACGTCTCGAAGCTCCAGTGCGTCATGATCCAGGCAAACCTGACATTGGTAGCCCCGCGGTCCCGGAAGATATCGACAAACTTCCGCCACGCAGCAACAAAGTCCGCTGCATCGCCGTATGCCGTGCTGCCGCTTGCCTCCGGCTCGTGATGGAATGTGAACCAAACGGGCACGGCCGCATCGCGCAATCGATCCGCCCAAGCCTCCATCTCCGCGTGAAGCTGCGAGCCCGGCAAGGCGCTACCGATCGCGCTCCACGGGATCTTGGAGCCGTCGTTGCGCTTGGGTCGAACCGAGACCGCCATCAGCCGCCCTTCGTCGATCATCTGGGTGTGAAACGAACTCGGGAAGTTCGACTCCCAAGTCTCGAACACCCGAACCAGGTCAAGCTGTCGCCCGAGCTGCGATTCGATGCTTGCCACTCCCGCCTGGCGAAAGCCACCGATGGCCTCAGGGGTGGCACCGAAGAGAACCGACGCTTCGCCGGCCGCATCCGAGCTAGGGGGTGCCCACAAGCCCAAGCTGCTGACGGCGACCAGCAACACGACGATCGTACTGATAATCGTCCGCCCTGTTGATTGCGGTCTCGCCCGGTTCACTAATGCTCCCTGTCTATGCGCAGTGTCGATAGCGTAGGCAGGTAGTGCGGGCTATCGGTGGGGCGTTGGTGTTCGACTTGAACAACCAGATCTCGAGTTCGATGAGCACGATGAGGAGGCCCGCAAGGCCCACATCGCCGAGAGGGAGACGTTCTAAACCAGTAGCTCGAGCACCGCCGAGTGCGATGGCAGTCATCCTGTAGATCCGCGCCATCACGACGCCCTTCCGGTCATCGGTTGCTTTCCCACCCGAACCAACAAAGAGCGGGAGACAAAGGCGTCACCCTCCCGGGGGATAATACGTACCCCAGCAAGCAGCAAAGAGATTCAGCCTGCCAGCGAGCGCCATCCCCCAATCCGACGAACTGAGCCCTAGCCACAGATCGTACCTGGGACCTAGCCCGGCGACCGAGCCAACTCCAGGCCGGCAGTCCAGAGCTCACGCC
>JAAETI010000339.1 GCA_024228555.1 bacterium
CGACACCGAGAACCCAGCCGCAGTTGCGATTGCCTCCACAACCTGTTCTGACCCCGCGACCGGCACCAGATCCACAAACCAAACCCCATCACTGAACCGGTCGGCCATTTCAGCAGCCACCGCGGTCGCCAACCGCGTCTTGCCCGTCCCTCCGATCCCCAACAGGGTGACCAACCGATGCTCCTCCACGAGGCTGGTGATCTCCTCGACGTCAGATTTGCGTCCAACCAGAGGAGTGCGCTCGACGGGAAGATTGTGCTGAACCACATCCAATGTGCGAAGGGGAGGAAACATGCGATCACCCAGCTGATACAGGTGTTCACTGGCCGACAAGTCTTTTAGCCGGTACTCGCCAAGCTCTCGTAGCCCTTCGGCTCCGAGGACGGCAACGGTTGCCGATGAGACCAGGACCTGGTCACCGTGTCCAGCCGACATGATCCGGGCTGCCCGATTCACGGCGGAACCGAAGTAGTCCCCGTCGCGTTCCTGGGCTTCGCCCGTGTGCAATCCCATCCGCACCCGTATCGGTGCCGGCGTAGGCCAAGAAGCAGAGCGCAGGGCCTCTTGAGCGCTCTGAGCGCCGGCCAACGCGTCACCGGCTCGTGCGAAAGCAGCCGCGAAAGCATCCCCCGCCGTCGAAAAGACATACCCTCCGCGCCCGTCGATCGCCGAGCGCAGAATCGCATCGTGGGCCTCCAACGCGACCTGCATCTCGGCCGCGTATTCCTCCCACAACTCGGTCGAGCCCTCAATATCGGTGAAGAGGAACGTCACCGTGCCCGACGGTCGATCAGCCATAGCTACAGCATCGCGCAGCAACACAAGACGCGCCCTCCAATCCGGCAGCGATGCCGCCCAGCACCACAGCCTGAGAAGATCGCCCACATCGGCCGGCTCAACCAACACTCGACCGTAGGTGCAGCCGACCGGCCCCAAGTAGCAACCGCCGAGGATCCCGCTCGGTATCACCGCTCAGAAA
>JAAETI010000340.1 GCA_024228555.1 bacterium
CCGATGAGGGTGCCCTCATAGGCAACACCCCAGCCTGCGACACTTATCTCGCCAGTGCCATGTCCCTGATTGCGAATGCCAACTACGTCTTCGCTCGCATCACTGCCGGCCGCAAACGAGATGGTCAGTGTGCCGGTGTCAAAGTCTGTGGAGTCGACATCGGCCACGACCACATCCGACCCCTGTTCGATCACTACCGCGCGATCACCTTCCGAATAAGCCAGTCCGTCGCCGGCAAGATTGGTGATGGTCGGGTCATCGTTAACCGCATTGACGGTGATGTTCATGGTCGATGATGTCACGCCGAGGTTGGCATCATTGACGGTGTAGGTAAAACTCGAATTAGTCGAATCGTTCAAGGCCGAGGTGAAGGTTAAATCCGCCAGCTCGGCCGCCGTCACGGTCATGCCATTGGTGACGGTAGTCGCACCAGCGCTATGGGTGAGCGTACCGCCGTTCAGGTTCAAGCCTGTAATCGTGACCGAGACAAGAGAATCACCCTCGACATC
>JAAETI010000341.1 GCA_024228555.1 bacterium
ATCCATGGCATCTACGATGCGATCAAGAACCACTCCCTTTTCTACATCGAGCCTCCGAGCCTCATCGGCCACAGCCGCCACAAATATGGGATCAGGCTCAACGACCTCGGCTATCGACTCACGTTCGGCATCGAGCCGGACACTCGCCCCGCTATTATCATCTTGAATCGCCGTCGCCTCATCAGCGGGCGACCAAGAACAACCAACTAGACCTCCACCTAATGCCACAAAGAATACAGCCCAGCAACACCGCGCCAAGACAGGTCGCGCTCCACAGCGGTTGGACCTCATTCGCTGATCTCACTATGAATAGATGACATCTCCGTCCTCCGCCCTATGTTGTATGTCTGCAATGAATCAATCCAGTCCTTGGCGGATACAGGCTCACCGGCGGCATCTGCAACCGGCTGACCCTCCGCATCCACCATCAACAGGTCCGCCCATGGCGGCCGATAGTCGTGCTTGTCTAGGTAGTCGGCGAAATCAGTGGTCGTGAGTAGGGTGTCCATGCCTTCCTCCACCAGGTTTCCGCCTTCGGCCAGGGCGGCAACAACTCGTACAGCGGCTTCCAGATCGTGGTCGATTTCCATCTGGAAGATGATCTGGTAGTAGGAGAGC
>JAAETI010000342.1 GCA_024228555.1 bacterium
CGAGGCCGCGACCCATCGGGTCGATATCGGCACCTACGAGTGGCCCCACGGGCCAGGTGACCCAACGCCGAACCCACTCGGTTACACCACTCGGAAATCCCGATCCGCCGCGCTCGGGTGCCGGTGCGTTGGAGAGTGGTGGGACGATCGCAACGCAACCACGCAGGGTGCGATGAGCGTTTCCGTCCGAACGGCCGGCCTGGCTGTCGCGGTCAGTGGTGGGGGCACTCAGATTGCCGGTGTACCCGACTGCGGAGGTAGTGATGCCGTACCAGCGCGCTCGACGGCGGCCGCCTGTGAGCATTATCGGCCGGCGCCGGATTGCAGGGCTCCGACCGATCGTCGATCACCAACCTGCCGACCGAGATGCGCCGTGACCCATATCGAGTGCATCCCGGTCGGTTTTGGCCAACAAACGGTCTGCCTGATCTGACGCATGAACCGGCCCAATTCCGGTTGCGCAGACCGAAGATGACAGCGAGACATATTCCAAGTGATGCCGTCTTGGGCGCCCGTTTCTCTGCTCGATGGGCGGGTCGTAAGTAGCGTGTAGCGGCATCTGGTCGGCCAGGACATTCGATGCGCGGTCGGCGAAGCTGAGCCATATCGCCGCCCGGAAATGCCCGATCCTCGTGCCCGGCAACCGGCATCGTTGGAGAGTGACCCAGGCGATCGGAAACGCTACCACGCAGGGTGCGATGAGCGTTTCTGACTCAGCGACGGCCAGGCGCTCACGGTCGGTGGCGAAAGGAGTCAAGCCGCCGGCGTACCCGAGTGTGGAGAAAGTGCCG
>JAAETI010000343.1 GCA_024228555.1 bacterium
CCAGAACAATGATGTCGTAACCAAGCTGTTTGACGATGTCGGTCCGCGCTATGCGGATCGTGATGGTGGGTACACCCGGATCGTCAAGCTCGGTCCCCGTCGTGGTGATGGTGCCGAAATGGCCATCATCGAATTCGTCTAGGCCCTATTGCTTTCCTCACCGCTCGACTTGGTTGAGCGATGAATCGCGTCTCGGACCTGCGTACGCATCTCGAAGCGTACAGGTCGAAGCGAGTCGAAGTCGAGGCTGTTGCCGCGACCCTGAACATGCTGGCAACGGTCACCAATCCGCTGTCGGACAAGAACTACATTCCCGGCCATGTCACCGCGAGCGCCTTTGTCATCGACAAGCGGCATCAGCGTTTGGTGTTGATCCATCACGCCAAGCTGGAGCGCTGGCTGCAACCCGGTGGCCACATCGATCCTGGAGAGGACTCGATGACCGCTGCACTTCGCGAGGTTCAGGAGGAAACCGGGATCGTCGGTGTGCCGCTTGGATCTGGCATCTTTGACATCGACATTCACTCAATCCCTGCGCACGGGGGACGGCCTTCCCACCTCCACTACGACGTCCGATTCCTCGTGGGGGCCACCAATGAGACTTTCTCAGATTCTGATGAGGTTCTTGGTGTCCGCTGGGTGGCGTTCAATGACGTGCCCCAGCTAACGAGCGAGGAGTCTGTGCTCCGTCCAACCGCCAAGATCAAGAGGTTGCTTGTGTCCTAGCCGGCGACGGGTGCGTTTGATCCCAAGGGTCGAGATCGTTCATCGCTCCTCCTCTCTATGCACAACGTACGCTTTGGTGGAGACGATTTCACCCCAATCCTGCTGCCGTCCTGTGGTTGCCGTCGGGTACGCTGCGGGGATGGAAGTTCGATACGCTTGGCGAGGCTATGTCACCAACAAGGCCCTAAACGCTCTGCACGCCGAGGGCTTCGGACATGAGCTGTTCGACGATGATTGGGAAACTCTTCTCGACCGTCACAGCTTGGGCTGGGTCTGCGCATATGAGGGCGACGAACTCGTCGGCTTTGTCAACGTGGCGTGGGACGGTGCCTTCCATGCATTCATCCTCGATACGCTTGTCAGCCGACGTCTCCGGCGTCGTGGCATCGCTACCCAGCTCGTGTCCACCGCCGCCGCCGAAGCCCGTAAGGCGGGCTGTGAGTGGCTCCACGCCGACTTTGATCCCGAACTGCGTGGCTTCTACCTAGAAGCCTGCGGCTTCATGCCCACCGACGCAGGTTTGATCCAGCTCTAGTTTTCGATGGCAGCAGGCTGCCATCGAGTCTCTCGTCTTCCGGACCTGCTGTCCGGAAGACTCGCATTTGAGCGGCCCTTGGCCGCACCCCAGCTGTTCGGACTGGCGGAGCCAGATCCTCACTACCGAGGGGGCCGGGACAAAGCCCGCCCCCTCGGGCACCCCCACAGGTTCAGGAAGGCTGCAGGTGGGTGTGTGTTCCCGTTTTCCTCCTCCCGGTCTGGTCCTTCCCGTTGGTCAGTCCTAGATCCGCCCTCCCACCAGGGGAGGGCTGTTTAGCAACACCAAGTTCCCCCTACCCCCGGCTGCGCCGGCGGTACTTTCCCCCCGGAGGGGGGACTGATGGAGAAACTGAGTCGCAGTTCGCGGAGCGAACTGCCAAGGAACTCGGCTTTGCCGAGTTCCCACTCACCAGCGGTGGTGGACACCGGGGCGGGCGTGGCGGTCGTAGATGTCAACCACTGCGGCCATTGTCTCGGGGGACAGCTCAGGGAGGTCGGCGGAACGGGCGTTGTCAATCACCTGGGTTGGGGTCTTCCCGCCGGGGATGACCGTCGACACTGCATCGAACATCAAGATCCAACGCAGCGCTAGCTGAGCCATCGTTGCTCCCTCGGGAACGAGGGCCCTGATCTCTTCGACAGCGCTCAGCCCTGTTTCGTAGTCGATGCCCGCGAATGTCTCGCCGACATCGAATGCCTCGCCCTTGCGGTTGTACTTGCGATGGTCGTCGTCGGCAAAGGTTGTGTCGGAACGCATCTTGCCCGTGAGCAGGCCGCTGGCGAGTGGGACCCTGACGATGACACCGACATCCCGTCTCCTGGCTTCGCCGAAGAACAGCTCGGAGGGGCGGAGCCTGAGCATGTTGAAGACGATCTGGACGGTCTCAACACCCGGGTACTCGATGGCCTTCATGGCCTCTTCGACACGCTCGACGCTGACCCCGTAGTGCTTGATCTTGCCGCGGCGCACCATGTCGTCGAGGCCTGTGAACAAGTCGGGGTTGTAGTAGACGTCGGTTGGTGGGCAGTGCAGCTGCACCAGCTCCAAGCTATCCACCTGGAGGTTGGTGAGGCTGCGATCGACAAAGCCCTCGATGTTCTCGGCTGAGTAGCCCGATGCGACGTGGGGATTCAGGCGCCGACCTGCCTTGGTGGCCACAGTGAACGGAACCGAGGGCCTCTTCTGGCGGAGACGAGCGATGAGCCGTTCGCTGCGACCGTCGCCATAAACATCGGCGGTGTCGAAAAAGGTGATGCCCTCGTCTAGCGCTGCGTTGAGCGCAGCCATTGCATCGGTTTCTGTGACATCGCCCCAGTCCGCTCCAATGGCCCAGGCCCCGAAGCCCACGCGTGAAACGGGGAAGCCTGTCTTGCCGAGTGTTCCGTACTCCATGATTCCACTCCGATACACCGGGGCCCACAGTAACCCGACTTCAGTGGGCACCGGCTACCTCGGATATCGTCCGACGGAACAGTAAGCTCCGACGCACCGCGGTCGCAAAGAGGTCCCAATGGGTGAAGTTTTTAGACGGTTTCTCCAGACAATCAGGCTGGAGCGCGAAGCATTCGTATGGATGAGTTTTAACGATCGAGCGACCGGCGATGCCCTGGTGTTGGTGGGCATCACCCAGTTGCTCATGTTTGCCGGCATCGCCGGTGGTCTCCGGTCGGTGTTCAGCATCGGTGCCTGGGACTTGCTCATTGCGCTGGTTCTGGCCGGGCTGGTGCAATGGCTTCTGTACTCGGCCATCGCATGGGCACTGGTGCGGTACGTTGTTCAAGGCAGTGGCGACTACGCCACATACCTGCGTTTCACCGGTTTCGCCTACCCGACGACGCTGGCGACGCTTGCGGTTGCGCTTGTTATCAAACAGGGTGGATTGATTCCGTTTGTACTCGGGTTCGTTTGGTTCATCGCGATCATCGCTCGTGGCATTGAGTACGAGAGCGATCTACCCCGGGAACGGGCCTGGTTGGTGGCGATAGGTGCATTTGGTGGCCTGCTGCTGGTCGATGCCATCCTTGGGTTCTCGCCGATTCTCCGTCCCTAGTGGTGCGTTGCCCATGACAACGTATCGAATCGACCTCGCCTACGACGGAACCGACTTCCACGGGTACGCCAAGCAGCCGAATGTCCGCACGGTCCAGGGAGACTTCGAGACGGCCCTGTTCCGGATGACCGGCGAGGTGGAAACGGTTGTCGCCGGCCGGACCGATCGCGGTGTCCACGCGACCGCTCAGGTCTTGTCTTTCGTGTCGGCGCAGAACTACGACACCGGGATGATTCTGCGGTCGTTGAACCGCCAGCTGGGACCCGAGATCAGCGTGTCTGCCGTGGCTGTGGTCGACGACAGCTTCAATGCCCGCTTTTCTGCGATCGGACGGGCATATACCTATCTGGTTCTCAATAGAGACATTCCTGATCCGTTCCTGGCCCGAACCTCCTTGCACTACCGGACCCCGCTTGACTTGGCGCTCATGAACAAGGGTGTGGCTTGCCTGGTTGGCTTGCATGACTTCGCAGCTTTCTGCCGTAAGGCCCCAAATCGGAGCACAGAACGCAGGTTGGATCTGGTGGAGTGGACAGATCGGGGGGATGGCCTGTTGGCGTTGGATGTTGCCGGCAGTTCGTTCTGTCATCAGATGGTGCGTTCGCTTGCACAGGTGTCGATTGAGGTGGGAAGAGGCAAGATTCCCCACGATGCGGTCCAAGAGATCCTTGAATCGAAGGATCGTCGGCAGGGTAAGGGAGCCGCACGGGCTCACGGTTTGACTTTGGTTTCGGTGAAATACCCCTAGCCGATCAGATCGGGTTGGCGCGCGCCGCCCTGATGTCTTATCATGCGCAAGCTCCCGTGTTCCGGGGGTTCCTCTATGTGCGCCTTTTCTTGTTCGAGGACTGTTTTATGAAGCCCAAACTGCAGAAGACTTTTACACCAAAGCCAGACGACTTGAGCCATGACTGGTTCGTAGTCGATGCGGCTGACGTGCCGCTCGGCCGTCTTGCTTCCCCCGTAGCCCAAATTCTACGCGGTAAGCACAAGCCGACCTTTGCTCCTCATGTTGATGGTGGCGACTACGTCGTGGTCATCAATGCGGACAAGATCGCGGTCACAGGTAAGAAAGAGGATCAGAAGATCTACTACCGGCACTCGGGATACCCCGGTGGCTTGCGGGCGGCAACGCTTTCGCAGCTGCGGGAAACCCACCCCGATCGTGTCATCCGCAATGCGGTCCGCGGCATGCTGCCGAAGAACCGGCTCGGCCGGCAGATTCTGAGCAAGCTCAAGGTCTACGCGGGTCCGGATCATCCGCATGCTGCACAGAATCCGCAGCAGCTCGATATCAGAAAGGTCGGAGCCTGATGGCAAAGCCGCTCGTTCAAGCTACAGGCCGTCGTAAGAGCTCCGTCGCTCGGGTCCGTCTCTACCCAGGGACAGGACAGGTGACCCTCAACGGTGGCCGTTCCCTCGAGGTCTACTTCCCCCACGCCGCCCTGCGGCAGCGTGTGCTCGAACCGCTGCGTGCGGTCGAGGTTGAGGGGCAATACGACATCATTGCTCAGCTTGAAGGCGGTGGCACCACCGGGCAGAGCGATGCGCTCCGTCTCGGGATTGCCCGTGCACTTGTCGAGATTGACATGGAGCATCGCCCCACCCTGAAGAAGGGCGGGATGCTTTCCAGAGATGCGCGTCGCGTTGAGCGCAAGAAGTACGGTCTTCGTAAGGCCCGTCGCGCCCCGCAGTTCACCAAGCGCTAAACACCTCGTGTATCCGCAATCGGGATTTGGGGGATAGCGGTGGCTGGAATTGACCGACTGTTTGGCACCGATGGAATTAGAGGCCGTGCCAACACCGATCTGACGGTTGATATGGCGCTCGATCTTGCACGCGCTGCCGGCGAGCACACCGAGGGTCCGGTTGTTATCGGCCGCGACACCAGGCGATCCGGACCGATGTTTACGACGGCTCTCCACGCTGGTTTCAGCTCGGTTGGGGTCGATACCGTCGATGTCGGAGTATTGCCCGTTGGTGGTGTCTCCCGGCTCTTGCGCCAGCTCGAAGCGCCGCTTGCTGTGATGGTCAGTGCGTCCCACAACCCGGCACATGACAACGGCATCAAGTTCATCGGCCCTTCCGGGGGCAAGCTCAACGACGAGCAAGAGGCCGTAATCGAGACCCGCTACCGACGTGGAGCGCCGTGGAAGCATCCCGACGGGGCTCTCATCGGTATCAGGGCCAAGATGCCAGACGCGGTGGACCGCTACGTCGAGAACTTGGCCAGGAACTCCGAGTACAGCCTGCGCGGGCTCGAGTTTGTTTTGGACTGTGCCAACGGGGCGGCCTATCAGGCAGCTCCGAAGCTGTTCGAGAGCCTCGGGGCGTCTGTCGAAGTCCATGCCGCCGGCCCCGATGGGCTCAACATCAACGAAGGTTGTGGAGCAACTGTTCCCGAGTACGTGGCCAGGTATGTCAACGGTCGGGTTGGGCTCGCTTTCGACGGTGACGCCGACCGGCTCATCGCGGTCGACGAGGACGGAGTCATCGCCAATGGCGATGTGCTCATGGCCGTATTCGCCAAGCACCTGAAGGAGAATGGTGAACTACGCAACAACATCGTCGTCAGCACAGTGATGGCGAATCTCGGTTTCCGGCGGGCGATGGAACAGCTCGACGTTGATATCGAGGAGACCGCAGTCGGTGACCGCTATGTCTACGAGAGAATGCGCGACGTCAAGGCAGCCCTTGGGGGCGAGCAGTCCGGACACATAATCTTCTACCGTGGCACATCTGGCGATGGGCTGCGGACTGCCGTGCGTCTGGCTGAGGTGATGGCGGCAACCGGCAAGCCGCTGACCGAGCTGCGCAAGGTGATCACGGAGTACCCGCAGGTTTTGCACAACATCCAAGT
The DNA here is from genome assembly GCA_024228555.1 of bacterium. Classification (GTDB taxonomy): domain Bacteria; phylum Actinomycetota; class Acidimicrobiia; order Spongiisociales; family UBA5794; genus JAAETI01. The sequence continues at coordinate 6,175 of JAAETI010000343.1, forward strand.
CGCCGACAAGAGCAAGCTTGCAGCATCCACCGAGATCTGGGGTGCTGTCGAAGATGCCGAACGTACCCTCGGTGATGATGGGCGGATCCTGGTCAGAGCTTCAGGAACGGAGCCGCTGGTTCGGGTCATGGTCGAAGCTGCCACCGAGGATATTGCTGAAGGTCTCGCCTCCTCGGTTGGGGACGTAGTCGTCAACTCCTTGAGTTGATTCGTCAACTCCTTGAGTTGATTCGTCAGCTCTCTGAGTTGATTCGTCAGCTCCTTGAGTTGATTCGTCGGCTTCTTCCAAGGCGGCTTCGACCCCATGCCTGATTACCGAAGGCACACGTTCCTGCGCAGATCAGTTAGCCTCCTTCCAACAACTGAACACCGACCGGAGAACCCAGCAGCGCCAGCCCTCACAACAGGACTTGTGAGGTGACGAGGTAGAGGGATTATCGATTAGTCGGCGGGTGCCCTCTCGGCCTTCCACGGCCGGACGAGACGGGAAAGCCCGGGAGCGATCTCGGGGACAAACTCTTCTCGATGTGGATCAAGCGCAACACGCTTGCAGCACACCTCCGGTCCCAACACGGAGGTTCCCGCATGTGCGGAATCATGGGCTACGTCGGCCCGCAACAGGCCGCCCCGATCTTGCTCGACGGTCTACGACGTCTCGAATACCGGGGCTATGACTCGGCAGGGGTTGCAGTCACCAACGGCAAGATCGACGTCCGCAAGGCCGAGGGCAAGATTGACCGCCTCGCCGATTTGCTCGACCGGTCGCCGCTCGAAGGATCGATAGGGATTGGTCACACCCGCTGGGCGACTCATGGTGAACCCAGCGACGTCAACGCCCATCCCCACACCGACCCATCAGGACAATTCGTCGTCGTCCACAATGGAATCATTGAGAACTTCCAGAGCCTGCGAGAGGAGCTCGAAGGAGAGGGTCACGTCTTCACTTCCGAGACGGACACGGAGATCCTGGCCCATTTGGTGGCAAGGGAGTACGACGGTGACCTGGAGGCAGCCATCAGGAGTGCGGTGGCCAAGGCTGAAGGAGCCTACGCACTGGTCGTGATGACGAAGAAGGACCCCGGCAAGATTGTGGCGGTGCGGCGGATCAGTCCATTGATCGTCGGTCTCGGCGACGGGGAGACTTTCCTTGCGTCTGACATACCTGCGGTACTGCACCGAACCCGCCAATTCCTGATCGTTGAAGACGGCGAGATGGTGATCGTGACCGATGAGGGTGCCCGCATCGAGACAATCGAAGGGGCACCGATCGAACGCGATGTCATGCACATCGACTGGGACGCCGAGCAGGCTGAGAAGGGTGGATTCGAGCATTTCATGCTCAAGGAGATCCACGAGCAACCATCGGTTGTCACCGAGACCCTGGCCGGCCGACTTGATGAGACCGGCAGCGTCTGGCTCGAGGACGTGGAGTTCGATGATGAGTTCGCCAGAAGCTTCGACAGGCTGTGGATCACAGCCTGCGGGACTGCCTATCACGCCGGGTTGGTTGGCAAGGAGATATTCCGACGCCTGCTGCGGGTTCCAACGACAGTGGAGTACGCCCACGAGATGAGGTACAACGATCCGTTGATATCGGAACGCAGCCTCACCGTGGCGATCAGTCAGTCGGGGGAGACCGCCGATACGCTTGCGGCAGCCCGGTTGGCCAAGGAGCGGGGATCCCGCCTGCTTTCGCTGACCAACGTCGTTGGGAGCACTTTGTCGCGTGAGGCCGACGACATCCTGTATACCAGGGCCGGCCCCGAGATCTCGGTTGCCTCGACCAAGGCCTATCTGGCCATGCTGATTGCGCAGTATTTGCTGGCGTTGCGGATCGGGCGCGCCCGGGGTGTTGTCGATGAGGATCTTGCGGCTCGAGTCGCTCATGGGCTCAGTCTGCTCCCGGGTCAGATCGAGGGCTTGCTCCACCATGAAGCTGAGGTCATCGATGCGGCTCGCGAGATACTCGATGCAGAGGATGTCTACTTCATCGGCCGCGGACTTGACTATGCGGTTGCGATGGAAGGCTCGTTGAAGCTCAAGGAGATCAGCTACCTGCACTCAGAAGCGATGCCAGCCGGTGAACTGAAGCACGGCACCCTTGCCCTGATCACCAAGGGAACCCCTGTCATCGTCGTGCTGACGCAACAGGCTCTCTACGACAAGACGATCTCGGCGGTGCAGGAGGTCAAGGCTCGTGGTGGCAAGATTCTCGCTGTGGCCTACGAGGACGACGATCAGATCCATAAGTTCGCTCATCGTGTGCTGCGGATCCCGCGTGCCGATGATCTGTTGGGTCCGGTCGCCGCGGTGGTGCCGCTGCAACTGCTTGCGTATCACGTGGCGCGGATGCGAGGCCATGACATCGATCAGCCTCGCAATCTGGCGAAGTCGGTGACCGTCGAATAAAACTGGAACCTAGCGCCCATCTGGAAGCGTTTCACCTATATAGGCGGCGACGTACCGGCGTCGCTTCGCAGACCAAGGGGAGATCATGACGCACGTTGCAGAGCAACCAAGAGTGGGGCCACGCTGGTTTCCGTTGAACGTCTGGTCCGCTTTGGCTCTAGCCACGGTCCTTGGGTTGCTGACGTTCCTATTGACGAGCACAGGGGAGTCGGTAACCCAGACGGCAGAGGGTGAGAGCGCCGCGGTCGTGGAACTATCAGCTACCGACGAACCCGCCGCAACGAACTCGAGCGCAGCTGAAGAGACGGGCAGTGATGCTGCTGTTGGGACGGCAGCGGCTGAGCAGCCCGCGGCTGTCGAGTCGTCTCTCGCCGCTCTTGGTAGCGATACCGAAGCGGCAGCTGGGATCCCTCTCGTGGCGCGGGCCGGAGCGATCACCAACATGGGGCCCACCGAGGTGGGCTATGTGACCAACTTCCCCTCGGTCGGCTATACCTGGCAGCGAGTTGAGTTGCCGGGTGCCGGACTGATGGAGACCGGGTGGCTTGGTGAGCTCAACGGCCAGGTCGTTTCGGTTACCCCCGGTTGGGGTGACGAGTCCGAACAGACCCAGTCGCTGGTGACGCGGTCTTCGTCAGATGCGATCGATTGGGAGACTGTTGGCAGCTATGAGCTTCCTGCCGAGACGTGGGTTAGCCGGATCGCCAGCTCAAATGGTCTGGTGGTTGCATTTGCCGAGCATTGGGGAGCCGGCGCCGGGCAAGCCGAACACCTGCTGTTGACGACAAACGACGGAATCACCTGGACAGAGTCAACGCTTTCCCTCGGTGCAGCTGCCGACGAGAACGTCTACATCCAGGACATGGTGATGGGCGACGCCGGTATTGCGATTTCCGCACAGTACGACTCGCACCCTGAGGAACAGGCGTTAACGCTGGTCTTTGAATCCTACGAGGTCATCCTTGATCACATGCGGGGAACGTTCTCACTCGTCGAATCCGCATCCGGTGACGTCGTTCTAACCGGATCAACGGACGAGTTGTTCAACTGGGGCAGCAATGGGCAGAACATCTACAACCCTGACACCAACGAATTGCTGGTAACGATTCCCTATGAAATCTGGGAGCAGGCGTACAACGGATTCTATTCGGGAACTCCCGGTGGGTCTCCGTTGCCAATCCCGATCCAGACCGGTGAGCCCAGTGGCGAGCCGCTCATCACTATCGAATACGAGGGTTTCGTGGTGACGGTCGACGAGATGGATGACACCTACACCGTCACCGACGCAGACAGCGGCGCAGAACTCGTTGCTGCCACCCTGGACTATCTGTACCAAGGCATTCCCCCAACCTTCGAGGACCCGGACAGCGGGGAGGTCCTCTTGGCCGTCAGCTGGGATGAGTGGTACCAGGCGGAGGAGCAGTCCTACATGAGTATCGAGTACGGCGAGGAGTACTACCTCCATCGCAGCCGCACCGCCCTACTCACCTCGACTGACCTTGCGACCTGGTCAACCCAGACCGTCAGCGAAGGCCAAGGGGGATCAGCAACCTATCTTGCGGCGACCGCTGATGGATTTGTCGCGATGATCAACTCGTACAGCGAGGGTGGGGAACGAAGCCGAGTGTGGACGATGTCTGGTGGCCAGTGGACCTCCACCGACACTGAACGCTCCGACCTTTGGCTGCATCAGGTTGCCACCACAGCTGACGGCTTGGTTGGTGTTGGCGACGGTTCCGGGGGCCCTGCATTGTGGTCATCTCCGGATGGGATCAGCTGGGATTCGGAGTTTGCGATTCTTCCGCAGAGTGACGGCTCGCATGCCTGGCTCAGCGATGTGGCCACCGACGGTGCAGGCACCCTTGCCACCCTTGCGATCCGGGAGAAGTACTCGGAGTACACCCCGCTGATCATCGAGCAGGCAACCTACACAGCCATGTTTGAAGACGGCGATACCGTGTTGCGAGTGACTGACACCGCATCCGGCGAGACCGTGCTGAGCCTTGGTTGGGAGGCGTTTGACAATGGGTCTGCCGCTGACGTGGTGACCTATGCAGATGGTGCCACCTCCATCGATCTGGGCAACGGTGATGTCATGGTCATCACGGATGACGAGGCGTACTCGGCGATGGAAACCCGCTACTCCGAGAGAGGGCAGTTGGGTTTGAGTGTCTTCCTCAACGACGGCACCGGTTGGGCAGAAGCCGTGGTTGAGGTCGAAGGCGTTATCGATGGCGCATCGCAGCTGTTCTTGGCCGATGAGAGGGTCATCATCGGGGGGAGCTACTGGGGGATGGAGCACTCCTACTACTACGAGGAGCGGTCACAGGGTGCGTTTGTCATCCTTGTCGGTACGCCCGCCGGCGGGTAGGCACACATTTGGGCAGGTGGGAATGGCAGCTGGGGAAACTCGCGGAACGTGAGTTTCCCCAGCCTGACTATGTACTCTTGGCGGATGGACATTGTGGGCATGGGAGTCGACCTCGCCGAGATCAGCAGGGTGCGCCGACTCCTCAACAAGGATGCGGATAGGTTCCGGGCGCGTTGCTTTACCGATCACGAGTGGGCTTACGCAACACGTTTCAAGGATCCGTCACAGCGGCTGGCAGCGCGGTTTGCGGGCAAGGAAGCTGTGATGAAGAGCCTCGGGGTCGGGTGGCGTCATGTGCCATGGAAGGATATCGAGATCACCGGTGGGGGAGCTCCAAGGGTGAACCTGTCGGGGGCGGCGGCACGACGCGCCGAGACGATCGGCGTGAAGAAGGTTCTGGTCACCATCACCCACACCGACGACCAAGCCTTGGTTATGGCCCTATCGCTCGGCGATTGAGCGCGGTCGGCGGCCGACATACGGGTTTTGTGAGTACGGCGCAGCGCACGCGTGGGGATACAATCACCTGATGCGTCTTGTTATCAGCCCCGCGGAGTCGAATCGACTCGACGCCGCATCCGTTGAGCCGGTCGAGATTCTGATGGAGCGGGCCGGGCTTGGGGTCGCCCTGGCTGCCGTTGACATGGGGGTCGGGTACGGCTCCCGAGTCATCGTTCTGGCCGGGGCTGGCAACAACGGTGGCGACGGCTACGTTGCCGCCCGCTATCTGCAGCAGCGTGGGGTCCAGGTCAAGGTTCACGCTCTTGGGTATCCTCGCCGCGACTATTCACCGGCGCGTTTGGCCGCGGTTCGTGCGGCGGGTGCTGGGGTCAAGGTTGTCGATCTTGGCGGTCCCGAGCCGGCCGATCTGATTATCGATGCACTCTTTGGCGTTGGGTTCCGGGGGCAGTTGCCCGACGATGTCCTGCCATGGCTCGATCACCCTGCACCGGTGCTCAGCGTCGATGTTCCAAGCGGGCTTCAAGCAGGCACCGGATTGGTCGATGGCGACGCCTTTGTGGCGTCCGGCACGATCACATTTCATGCGTTCAAACCTGGGCATCTCCTCGGCGAAGGTCCCGAGCGGTGCGGCGTCGTCGACATTGTTGACATCGGTCTGCAGGGTGGCGATCCCGAGCTGCGCTTGTGCGAATTCGAAGATGCCCCGGTAGCGCAGCGGCCCCGCACTGCTCACAAGTGGTCGGTCGGATCGGTCGCGGTTGTCGGCAGCTCGCGGGGCATGGTTGGGGCTGGTGTCCTTGCGGCGGAGGCGGCGCTCAACGCGGGCGCCGGAAGTGCCGCGGTGGTTTGCCCCGGAGCTATGCAATCCCAGGTGGCGGCGCTGACATCGGGTTTGCTGTCGAAAGGCGTTGGGACCGGAGATAGTTTCTCCGTCGATGATGTTGATGCGGTTCTCGAATACACAGATCGCTTCGATGTGGTCGTTCTTGGGCCGGGTCTTGGTGGTGACGATGGGTTCGCCAACGAGATTGTCGCCAAGCGCGCCGGCAAATTGCTGATCGACGCTGATGGGCTCAACAACCTGGGTGGCGTCGACCCGCTTGCGGACCGCACCGGGCCAACGATCATCACCCCCCATGCCGGTGAATTCACTCGTCTCACCGGAGTCGAGGCTTCCTATACCGCAGCGATGCCGGTTGTCGATGACGCCGGTGTGGTAATTCTGCTGAAGGGGAATCCGACGTTCGTGTTGGGGACGGAGCAGTGGGTGGTGACGACCGGGGGCGCCGAGCTGGCCAGCATTGGAACCGGAGACGTGCTCTCGGGCGTTGTAGCAGCGTTGTGGTCAGGGGGTCTCGAAGCAGAGACGGCGGCCCGATCAGGCGCTTTCTGGCACGGCATTGCCGGCGCCGCTCTAGCCTCACGGCGTACCGTGACCGCGACAGAGCTAGCGCATACCGTTGGAGAGTTCCTTTGAGACCATCGCACGTTGAGGTTGATCTCAACGCCATCCGCAACAACGCCGCCGCTATTGCCGAGATGATTGCCCCGGCCATGCTGTGTGCAGTCGTCAAAGCAGACGGCTACGGGCATGGCGATATTCCCGCAGCCGAGATGGCTTTGGAAGGCGGAGCGCAGTGGCTGGCGGTTGCCCTCGTCGAGGAAGGCATCCGGCTCCGCGACGCCGGCATCGAAGTGCCCATTCTGCTGCTGTCGGAGCCGACCATCGAAGAAGCACCACTGGCAGTGAGGTGGAACTTGGTGCCCACGGTGTATCGAAGGGGTTTTGCAGACATTCTCGTCGAATCTGTCGAGGAAGGTACCGTGCTCCCGGTTCATCTCAAGGTTGACACCGGGATGCATCGGGTCGGCGCCGCTCCGGCCGAGGCGATGGATTTGGCGCTGGCGATAGCCGACCACCCCCGCCTCGAGTTGCAAGGGGTGTGGACACACTTCGCGGTTGCCGACGAGGACCCGGCGTTCACCAATGAGCAGATCAAGCGGTTTGAGGCGTTCGTTGCCGATCTTGCTGGCAACGGTATCGAGCCCCCGATGCTGCATGCTGCCAACACCGCGGGCGGGCTCATGTTTCCCGAATCGCGCTATTCGATGGTCCGCGCCGGGTTGGGCTTGTACGGTCTCCGACCTGCACCCGATACCGCACCCTCGCTCAGGTTGCAGCCGGCCATGCGAGTTATCTCTGCCGTGTCGTATCTCCGCTCATTGCCAGAAGGGGCGAGACCGTCCTACGGCCGGCGCATTCCGCTGCCCAAGGCAGCCAAGGTGGCCACCGTCCCCATCGGTTACGCCGACGGCGTTTATCGCAAGCTGTCGAGCGTCGGGGGAGAGGTGTTGATTCGCGGCAAACGGTATCCGTATGCGGGAACGGTCACCATGGATCAGATTGTCGTCAATGTCGGAGATGATGATGTCGCCGTTGGGGACGAGGTCGTGGTGATGGGTACCCAGGGTGTCGAGTCGGTTGCGGCTGAGCAATGGGCCGACTGGATGGACACGATCAACTATGAGGTCGTGTGCAACTTTGGGCCACGGCTGCCCCGTCACTACCGGAGGGGCTGTGCAAGCTAACAACACCATCACGGCGGTACCAGGGATCGAGGTTGGCCACTCGACTGATCTCAAAACTGCGACCGGGGTTACGGTCATCAATCTCCCCGAACCCAACCTTGCCGTATTCGAAGCGCGGGGCGGGGCTCCGGGAACGCGGGAGACGGCGCTGCTGGCTCCCAGCATGAAGATCGAGACAATCCAGGCACTTGTGTTTGCCGGGGGCTCGGCTTTCGGATTGGCGGCCGCTGATGGCGTCATGACCGAACTTGCCAGCGCAGGTCGCGGCCACCCCACTCCTGCTGGTCCCGTTCCGATTGTGCCCGCTGCCATCTTGTACGACCTGTTTGTCGGTGAGAACTCACCACCCGATGCGGCTGCGGGTGCTGCGGCCTATCGCGCTCGATCTGCTGGACCGGTGCCGTTGGGGACGGTGGGAGCCGGGACAGGGGCAACGGTTTCGAAGTGGCAGGGCTTCGACAACATGAAGAAGGCGGGGATCGGTTCGGCTGCCACGCGGGTCGGTACCGCAACCCTCGGAGTACTCGCCGCCGTGAACGCGGTGGGCGACGTTGTGGGTCCCGACGGGACCTGGATCACCGGTGGCCCAACGCTGCAGGCTCCCGAAGTCGAAGGCTTTCGAGAGAACACAACCCTGGTTGCTGTTGCCACCGATGCCCGGTTGAGCAAGTCGGATCTGCTGCGGCTGGCCGTACGTGCTCACGATGCTCTTGCCGTGACCCTACGCCCCGCCCACACCCGCTACGACGGCGATATCGTCTTTGCGGTCAGCTGTGGGGATGAGGATGCTGACCTCGACGTGCTCGGCGAGGCCGCCTTTGGTGCGGTCGGCGCCGCGATCGTGTCTTCTGTGCGAGAAGCCACACCGCTTGCCGGGATCCCGACAGTGGGCCAGGGCTCATGACCGAAGTTGCTCCTAACGAGATTCGCACCGCAGAACTGGGCGCTCTCGGTGCGAAAGTTCACGACTGCACGGTCTGTCGGCTCGCTGAAACCCGGACCAACGTGGTCTTCGGTGCCGGCAACCCCGATGCGGATGTCATCTTTATTGGCGAGGGCCCGGGACAACAGGAGGATGAACAAGGCCTTCCGTTCGTTGGGCGATCTGGTCAGCTTCTCGAGAAGCTGCTCGGCGAAATCGGATTGACGCGAGATGATGTGTATATCGCCAACGTTGTCAAGTGCCGTCCGCCGAAGAATCGCGATCCACGCCCCGACGAAATCGATGCATGCAAGGACTATCTACGCCAGCAGCTCGAGCTCATCCAGCCCAAGGCTGCGGTAACGCTCGGCAACTTCTCCTCCAAGCTGTTGCTCCGAACTGACACGGGAATCACCAAGCTGCGGGGGCAGGCCTATGAGTGGTGGGGCCGATTGCTGGTCCCGACGTTCCATCCTGCTGCAGCATTGCGGGGCAACCCGCGAGTACTTGCCGATATGCAGGCTGATTTTCAGACAATCCAGGCCATCATCGAAGGTAAGCTCCAGAGGCGCCCGCCGGAGCCTTCCGCTGCAGCGGAGGAACCAGACGAGGTCGCCGACCCCGAGCAACTGGATTTGTTCCCAACCTGATGATCGAGATCGCCACCAATACCCCCGTACAGACCCTTGCTCTCGGCCGCCATCTGGCATCGCTGCTCAGGGCAGGTGACATCGTCTTGCTCGCCGGTCATCTTGGTGCGGGCAAAACCTTGTTTGCCTCTGGCGTTGGAGAAGGTCTCGGCGTCGAAGAACAGCTCACCAGCCCGTCGTTCATCCTGGCCCGCAGCCACAGCGGTTTCGTGCCGGTTGTCCATGCCGATGTCTACCGGCTGGGGAGCAGCGCCGAATTTGAGGATCTCGACCTGCCGGAGCAAGCCCGCGACGGTGTACTGCTCATCGAGTGGGGCGATGTTGTCGTCCACGGTGTTCCCGAAGACCATCTACTTGTCGAAATCGACATCGCAGGCGAATCCGAGCGAGTATTCCGCTTCGCACCATCCGGCAATTGGGCAAACCGGCCACTGGGAGAGTTGACGTTGTGAAGATTCTGGCCATTGATACCGCAACCAGCGCCTCATCGATCGCTCTTGGTGACGAAGATCAGCTAGCTGCCATGTCGATAAAGGTTGACCGCAGGGGCCATGGCGGCTTCCTGGTTCCTGCGATCGACTTTGCATTCCGATCGGCCGGTTGGAAGCCCGGCGACATCGAGGTTGTCGCCGTTGACATCGGGCCTGGGCTGTTCACCGGAATCCGGGCCGGGATTTCGACGGCGCAGGCAATCGCGGCCGCCGTTGGCGCTCCAATCGTAACCGTCAGTTCGCTGACAGCTCTTGCGGTGCGTGCCGCAACCGGTCGGCGCCGGATCTGGCCAGTCGTTGACATCCGACGCGGCCAGTACGCCACTCGTCCCTTCCGCCCAGTCCCTGGTGGAGTTGCCCCCGATGGGCCGGCCGAAATCGTTTCTGCTGATGGGCTCCACAATCTGATCGACAGCGATGCGGAGGACACCCTGCTGGTCGGGGACACCGAGGGATTGCCGTCGAGCACATTCCGTGGACTGCATCGGGTGAAGAAGGGTCGACCACGCTATCCGTCTGCTGATGTCTTACTGGAGATTGCGGCGATGCATGCCCGCAATGACAACTTTGTCATGCCGGAAGAGGTGCGGCCTCTCTACATGCGCGAACCAGATGCCCAGATCAACTGGAGCGACTTCCGCAACGAAGGCGTTTGGCCGGGAGCTGAAGGATGATGGTGATGCCCACAACCGTCGAATTCCGCACGATGACTCTCGCCGACATCCCGATCGCGGTCGAGTTGGAGCGCGCCACGTATCCGCAACCCTGGTCAGAGGGTGTGTTCATTGATGAACTCGGTCGGGACGATCGGGCGTACATTCTTGCCGAGGTTGATGGCGTGATGGTTGGGTTCGGGGGGTTGATGTTCGTGGAGAAGGACGCCCACGTGACAACCATTGCCGTCATGTCCAATGCGCGCAAGCGGGGTCTTGGCACCCGGCTGATGCTCGAACTGATCGATGCGGGTCTGGAACGGGGGGCGCAGAATCTCACCCTGGAGGTCAGGGCGACCAACGACGCCGCTCAACGTCTGTACAACCGTTTCGGAATGGTGGCGGTTGGCGTTCGCAAGCACTATTACCGAGACGATGATGCCGTGATCATGTGGGTAACCGACATCGATCAACCTGAGTACTCGGCGCGGCTCGACGAGATCCGGATTTCCCTTGGGGAGCAATCATGAGCAGACCGCTGATCCTGGGGATTGAGACAAGCTGCGACGAGACCGGTGTCGCCGTCGTCTCCGGCAACGAGATTCTTGCGACTGTGCTTTCGTCTCAGGTTGACGAGCATTCCCGATTTGGCGGGGTTGTTCCCGAGGTCGCCGCTCGTGCTCATGTTGAGGCGATTCGACCGATGGTGCATATGGCGTTGCGGCAAGCCGGGGTGCACTCCGACCAGTTGGATGCTGTCGCCGCCACCCGCGGTCCCGGTTTGGTCGGGGCTCTCATGGTTGGGTACTCGTTCGCCAAGGCAATGGCGTGGACTCTTGACACTCCGTTCGTCGGAGTCGACCACATGGAAGGGCACCTGTTTGCCCCCCGTCTCGAGCACACCGAGTTCGAACCACCTGCGATTGTGTTGTTGGCTTCGGGGGGACACAGCCAAATCGTCCACGTGCGCAATTGGGGTGAGTACGAGATTCTCGGCGCCACCATCGACGATGCCGCCGGCGAGGCGTTCGACAAGATTGCTCGGTTCATGGGTCTGGGCTTCCCGGGCGGTCCAGCCATCGACAAGGCGGCCGACGGTGGCGATCCCGACATCGTGCGTTTTCCCCGAGCCCTCCGCGACCAGCCCTACAACTTTTCGTTCTCCGGACTCAAGACATCGGTGATCACATACCTGGAGAAGGCCAAGGCATCGAACTCCGTACCACCGCTCCCTGATGTGGCAGCGGCCGTGCAGGAAGCCATCGTTGATGTTCTCGTGGCCAAGACGTTCAACGCCACCACCGCGACCGGCGTGAATCGTGTCGCCGGTGGGGGAGGAGTGTTGGCGAACCGACGTCTCCGCAGCAAGCTGCAAGCCGAGGCCGACAAACGCGGAGTGGCGTTGCATCTGCCTTCGCCAGCGCTCTGTACCGACAACGGGGCGATGATCGCGGCGGCCGGTGAGTTCCGGCTCGAGCGTGGCGAGACGACCCCTTGGGGTTTGGACGTGAGTTCCTCACTGCGATTGGGGAGCTGATGCATATCGTGGTGAGCTGTGAGTAGGGGCTTTCGGCTCGGCTCGGTACGTGGTGTCGATGTCATTGCCGACCTGTCGCTCTTCATAATTGCCGCTCTGCTGACCTGGTCGCTCTATGCCGACTTGAATCGTGCGTTTCCGGCTTCGGGCACCGACGCCGTGCTGGTTGCGTCCACCGTCGGTGGGTTCCTCTTCTTTGGCAGCGTGTTTCTTCACGAGCTGAGCCATTCCCTTGTGGCGCTGCGACGGGGGCTGAAGGTTCGTCGGATCCGGCTGTTCATATTCGGCGGCGTTTCGGAGATCGAGGAGGAAGCGGCAACGCCTTCCGACGAGCTGGCGGTCACCCTTGCCGGTCCTGCGGCGTCGCTTGTGCTCGGGATCGCCTTTATCGCGATTGGCTGGCCGTTGGCTTCTGCTTTGCCTTTGGTGGCACGGATCTCGCTGATCCTCGGCATCGCCAATCTGTCGATCGCGGTGTTCAATCTACTGCCAGGCTTGCCCCTCGATGGTGGACGGATGTTGCGGGCGCTGGTCTGGCGTCGGAGTGGGGACCGGGCGCGGGCCACACGCTTGGCAGTCGCGACTGGGCGGGTGCTTGGTGGAGGGCTCATCGCAGCCGGCATTGGCCTGGCCTTTATGATTCGCGACGTCTTTGCTCTGTGGTTCGCCGCCGTTGGCTGGTTCCTCTTCGAGGCTGCATCGACGGCCGCGGTGCAGGAGGAGTTTGTAGCCCGAATCGAGGGTGTGGTCGTCGGCGACGTAATGCGGAGGACCGACGTGGCTATCGAGGGGGAAATGACGGTGGCCGCTGCGCTGGAGCTGCACGGCTGGGGGGAACGACTCCGGGCGATGCCGGTCGCGGTTGGCGGGCGTGTGGTGGGCATCTTTGGTACCCGCGAGGTGGCCAAGATCGACCCAACCCAACGTCAGGAGACTCTGGTGAGCGATGCGATGACGGCGATCGGCCCTGCCGATGTTGTCGCTTCGGATGTTTCGCTGCGGCGTGCTCTCGTTCCCGATGCCGCCGCATCAGGCGTGCTTGTCGTGGTCGAAGAAGGGGAGGTCATCGGGTTGCTGACTGCAGAGGAAATGAGCGCAATCTTTGCGGATCTGCGATCGAAGCGAAGCCGATAGACCTTCTGTTCTCGGTGTGTTTGGACCTCTAGCACTCGCCCTGTTTGTCTGCTAGCACTTGTCAGCAGAGAGTGCTAACCTCTGGCACTCGACTAACAAGACTGCTAATCCTCGGAAGGAGGAAGTCGGATGAATCTCAAGCCCCTGGGTGACCGTATCGTGGTCAAGCCTGAGGAAGAGGCCGAGTCACGCACCGCAAGCGGACTCGTCATTCCCGATACCGCAAAAGAGAAGCCCCAATTGGGCACGGTACTTGCGGTAGGTCCCGGCGAGTTCAAAGACGGTGAGCGTACTCCGCTCGACGTCGCCGTCGGTGATGTTGTTTTCTACTCGAAGTATGGCGGCACTGAGGTCAAGGTTGAAGGTACTGACTACCTCATCCTCTCAGCCCGTGACGTACTCGCAGTACTCGCATAGGAAGGCTGCTACTAAATGGCTGCAAAAGAACTGAAGTTCAATGATGAGGCCCGGCGTGGTCTCCAGGCGGGCGTTGACAAGCTCGCCAACACCGTCAAGACGACACTCGGTCCCAAGGGCCGCAACGTCGTCCTGGAGAAGAAGTGGGGCGCTCCCACGATCACCAATGACGGTGTAACCATCGCCAAGGAAATCGAGCTCGACGACCCATACGAGAACATGGGCGCCCAGCTCGCCAAAGAGGTTGCGAACAAGACCAACGATGTTGCCGGTGACGGCACCACGACCGCCACTGTGCTGGCACAGGCAATGGTCCAGGACGGGCTTCGTCTCGTCGCTGCCGGCGCCAACCCGATGGAGCTCAAGGTCGGTATCGAAGAGGCTGTCGCCAACGTGGTCGAGGCCATTGCTGATGCGGCAACTCCTGTCGACTCCAGCTCGAAGGATCAGATTGCATATGTTGCGGCCAACTCCGCAGCAGACCGCAACATTGGCGAGCGTATCGCCGAAGCCATGAAGAAGGTTGGCAACGAGGGTGTCATCACCGTCGAAGACAGCCAGACTTTTGGCGTCGATCTTGACTTCACCGAGGGCATGCAGTTCGACAAGGGCTACATCTCCCCGTACTTCATCACCGACCCGGATCGCCAAGAGGCCGTCATCGAGGACCCATACATCCTCATCGTCAACCAGAAGATCACCTCTGTGCAGGATCTCCTTCCTGTCCTCGAGAAGGTCATGCAGACCGGCAAGACCATCCTCATCCTCGCTGAGGATGTCGAGGGTGAGGCTCTGGCCACACTCGTCGTGAACCGCCTCCGTGGCACGTTCAGCTCTGTCGCCGTCAAGGCTCCTGGGTTTGGCGAGCGTCGCAAGGCCATGCTGCAGGACATCGCGATCCTCACTGGTGCCACCGTCATCAGCGAAGAGATCGGTCTCAAGCTCGACGGTGTGGACATCAACATGCTGGGTCGGGCGCGCAAGGTCGTCGTCACCAAGGACGACACCACCATCGTCGAGGGTGCTGGCACGCACGCTGAGGTTGACGCCCGCGTCAAGCAGATCCGCCAGGAGATCGACAACTCTGATTCCGATTGGGATCGGGAGAAGCTCCAGGAGCGTCTCGCCAAGTTGTCCGGTGGCGTTGCCGTCATCAAGGTCGGCGCCGCAACCGAGGTCGAGCTCAAGGAAAAGAAGCACCGCATCGAAGATGCCATCCAGGCGACTCGTGCAGCTGTCGAAGAGGGGATCGTTGCCGGTGGTGGCGTGACCCTGATCCGTGCAGGCGCTGCGATCAAGAACCGCGGTGGCACAGACGATGTCAAGGCCGGAAGGACGCTTGTCGTCAGGGCTCTCGAGGCGCCGCTGCGTCAGATCTCGGTCAACGCAGGCCACGAGGGTGGCGTTGTTGTCGAGCATGTTCGCAATAGCGAAGGCAACCACGGCTTCAACGCAGCCAGTGGCGAGTACATGGACCTGATGGAGGCTGGGATCATCGATCCGGCCAAGGTCACCAGGGCCACCTTGCAGAACGCTGCTTCCATTGCGGCTCTCCTCATCACAACCGAGGCACTTGTTGCCGAGGAGAAGGAAGAGGAGCTCCCCGCAGCCGGTCACGGTCACGACGGTGGCATGGGCGGCATGGGCGGCATGATGTAACAATCGACTCGCCTTCAAAGAAGGCGAGACAGTCGATACGAGTTCGGGCCCCGAAAGGGGCCCGAATCTCGTTGAGGGCTCCGAGCTTGTCCCAATTGACTGATACAAGCGCTTGTACTACGGTAATGTGACAAGCTCTCTTGGGGGATCGCAGATATGGTGCAGGTCGTCAGGCCAGTTGAAGAGGACATAGAGCGGCAGCTCGATCAGTTGATCCCGCCGCCGCTCTCGCGACCCAGCAAGTTGCTCGTCGGATCGTTGTTGCTGCTGCTCGCAGGTGTGATCGCATACCTCAATCTCGGCGGCTACATAGTGCCTCAGCCGTTCAACGGCATCAGCTTTGGCTCCAGCTCCCAAATGGCACTGGACGAGAGTCGGGGGCTGGTTTCAGCAACGGTGCTGATCCCGAACAACAGCGATCGGACCCTTAGGGTTACCTCAGTCACTTTGGACGCACCGGGGGCCGAGCTTGTGGATGTCCAGATACTCCGCGAAGGCGAACACGTTGGGCGAGACCCCGATTCCGGGCAGTTGCCTGTAGTTCTGAGGCCTGGAGATGGGGCGCGTCTCGTACTCTGGGTGCGCCCGCTCAGTTGTAAAGACGTTGCACCGCCGTGGGGAGTCGCGTCGGCCACGTTCGATTTTGGGGACGGTGCCTTCCCGCCATTCGCAAGCACGATTCGAATCGAGGACGATCCCATTTGGGAGGAAGGCGACCAACCGGCGGTCCGTATCGCTGACGAGTTCCTGCAAGGGACTGGACCGCTCAGCCTGTTCTGTGAGGTGTTGCGATGAGGAGCTTTACCGACTCGCTGGTCAGATACCGCACCGCCTTGGTTGGTATCACGCTCGCAATCGTTCTCGGCGGGACGATCGTGGTTTCAAGCGAGGATGGCGGTGGCAGCGTCTGGCCTGCGGTGATCTTTGGCGGCCTAGTTGCCCTGACCGTGGCCTCGATGGTTCTGAGCCTCTCCGGCCACGACAGCGATTCAACCAAACTGGCTGTTGGGCTAGCACCAACCTCAGCATCTTCTGGGCTGGTCGACCGTTGGCTCAAGCGCACTCGCTACTACCGCTTTGTCGGGGGTGCCGTCGGCTTGGTTGTAGGAGTGGGGTTCATCGACAACGGTCGATTGGCGCCGGTAGCGATTGGCATGTTCGCAGGCGTAGCGGGGGGTGGAGCCCTCGCTGAGATTCATCTGCTCCGCAGGAAGCAGCAGGCGGCCCGCAGCGCCGGACTGACTGCCCGACGCCTCGCTGACTACGTCCGGCGCACAGACGTCATTCGGTTTGCGCTTGTCGCTGTTGTCGCTGTGGCGCTACTCGGCGCTAGCCCAATCGTCGACGAGTTCCGTCGTGCTTCCCTGGTGAGGTGGGCGCTTGCTGCTCTGTTGGTAGCGCTCGTTGCGGTGACTTTGCAGCGGCTGGTTGTGCTGAGGACTCGACCGGCGCTGCGCCCCGATCTTCGTGATGCCGATGATCTGCTACGACGGCTTGCCGCTACTCAGGGGTTTGTCCGGCCGTCACTAGCGTTATGCGTTGCGCTACTGGCACAATCGGTCAGCGCTCTCGGGATGTCAGATGGTGGGGACTTCATCATTCTGGCGATGTGGTTGATTGCCATCTGGATACTCCGATCCAGTCGTCTCGACGCAGACCACCTATTGCCAACAGAAGCCGCATCAACATGATCATTCGTGTCGACACAACTCTGGCACTTCCGGTTTACGAGCAGATCCGGTCTCAGGTTGTGCGCATGGTCGTCGCGGGCACGCTGCAGCCGGGGACCCGGATGCCGACCATCAGACAGCTCGCCAATGATCTGAAGCTGGCCAAGGGCACCGTCGCCAAGGCGTATGCTCTGCTAGAGGGCAGCGAGATCCTCGAGAGCCGGGGCCACAAGGGCACCTTCATCTCTGCAGCTTCTGCCCAAGCGGGGGGAGACGAGGCCAAGCTCGACCAAGCCCTCGCCGATGCCGCCGACGCCTACACGATCGCGGCCCGACAAATGGGCGTCGACCTAGACCTCGCTATTAAGGAGATCCAACGCCGCTGGGACCAGATCTGAACGCGGTTTGTTGGCGTGACGTTTGAAGAACCGCCGAGGTGGGGAGGGCGCCGGCTTTAGCCGGAGCCGGATACCTGGGTCTGCCACTGCGAGCGAGTTACCACTTCACAGCTAGCGCCAAGCTGTTGCCAGAAGGCATCGCACGAGCCGCCGAGCCGATATTCCACCTTCGAGATCGTGTCGAACTGAAAGACGTTGGCATTGAGGGTCGACAGGAAGATCTGAGCACCCTCTGGCGTGTCCGCACCGGGCGGGAATATGTTGTCGTCGAACTCCAAGAAGGCGGTTCCTTCGCTGAGGCTCACA
>JAAETI010000344.1 GCA_024228555.1 bacterium
CAGGCGGCACGACAGGGACGTTCCTCATACTCCAGAGCACGCCTCCGAACGGCTTGGACGGTCGTGCATGTTCTTCTAATGACTAGGCCGCAGGTTCGAATCCTGTCGGGGGCGCAAACCGTGACCAGGGGAAACGCCCACTCGGGCGAACATCTGTTCCGCTGTTGGTGGCCACGAATCCGCCATTTGTCCGCCATTTTCGAAAATGAGTCGTGTCGGAGGGCTTGAGATCGGCCCCGTAGGGCGTGGCCTCGTCAACTACGAAGCGCACTCCGGAACTGACAGCAGGAAACGAATCGCCACCCAGCGACCCTACCGGCCTTCACGTCCCCTAGAAGGCCACGCATCACAGGTGGGGGTCCTCACAACCCGAGTGCGGCCACGTCGGGTGGTGCCGACGAACGGGCGTTCGAGTGATGTCGAGCACTCGATACGTGCCGTGCCCGAGCAGTGGAGATAGACGCCGGTCAGGACCAGACTCCAGGGATGATCGCCGACGCTGAGCGAGCCAGAAGTCTGGTCCTGAGGACCTTCGCTTGGAGCGATGGCC
>JAAETI010000345.1 GCA_024228555.1 bacterium
CGCTGACGCCACTGGCAGTCCTCGGTACCTAGCTGACCACCCCCGGACCCAAGGGGCATCGGATCTCTCCTTGGGGGGGCTCTCCCAGACGGTGGGCATCGCTATGGGTGGCTGCTTCAGCGGGCAACTAGGTGGCGGTGGGATCGGTTCGAGCCCGGTCAGAGACACGACGACCGCAAACAGCGGACGCAGGTTGAACCAATAGGGGGAAATGTGATGTTGGCGAATGAGCCAGTCCAGTTGGACATGGGCGAAGCAGTAGAGGGCTGGTCGATTGATCTGATCAGCGAAGCCACCGGGTTGATGGCAGTCCCGCTAGCGGTCGAAGCCGCACGGTGCGCCCGACCTGGGGAAGGCGTCGGGGTGTTGGTGGCCGAACAGTTGGCCACCTTCGCCGGCGACACCTTCACCACAGTGATGGACCGATGGCCCTCACTGATCGACGCCACCCGAGCTGATCACCCAGTCGTGGTCGCCGTACTCGAGTACGTGGAAGCAACGATTGACCGGTTGTTGGCGGCCGGGTTTGAGTTCGCTGCGGTAGCGGGGGGTGTTCGGTGATACGCCAACACCGCAACGGTCATCGTCTTTCGCCGGAGCAGGCGGTGCGGGCGCTGTTGGTGTCGGGCACCTCAGCCCAGGATGAACAGATCATGGCCGCTGTGCGGGTCACGGCTCGCCCCAGAGTCCGTCGAATCGCGGAACAGCAGCGGATGACGGGCACCCCAATGAGGGGTGGCTGGAAATGAAGTCAACGTTCGAAGACCCGGCGGCCAGTTCACGGGTCAGCGACCCCAGCGGCGGCGCCGATTTCGTTTGGCAGTCAGTCTTTGACTACTGGACCCAGA
>JAAETI010000346.1 GCA_024228555.1 bacterium
CAGGCGAAACCGACCGAGAAAAGCACGGAGACCAAGACATGAGAACATCCATTTCCAGCCCCGACGGGACCACCACCCACCGTCCCACAGCAACCACCCACCGTCCACCAAACAAGGGACGGATTACCCACATATCCTCACATCACGCTCGGTCAGCCGAACACTGACGGTGTCTGCGAGGGCTGCCAACGCCGGCGGCTCATGGAGCCGATATCTGGCCGCAACGACTTCGCCCCCATCGCGGGGCTACTCAGACCGACACCAGCTGGGCTGGCCCCATCACCAACATTTCCTCACCTCATGCACGGGTCCCCGAGGAGACTGGCTGCGAGACCCATTCTCAGCGCCCGTTCACTAGCTCGTCAACATATGCTTCCAGGTCCGCGTTATGTAGGCCGCTCAGCCCCTCCTCATACTCAAGACTGTACGGGTCGTCAGCGATGATTCGTCTCTCCGGATAGCAGCCCCCGCCCAGCGTCACGGCGATACCCGGCTGTGGTTGATCCGACGAAAAGAACCGCAGCGGCTCTCCGAATCCCTCCAAATCGACCTCATAGACGCCGGCGTGCAATTCGGGCTTCAGCCCGCGTCGTTCGAGTACAGCGAGGATGGCATTGACCCCGTCGGCAGGGGTCCCTCGCTCAGGGTTGACGACGACGCTGGTGGATGGCCCCCATTCCATCAGCGGCTGGCAGAAGAAGACACCAATCGATGATCCGAGTTCGTCATAGCGCCCAAGTGCTTCGTCGAGAAGCAACGTCAGTGCTTCGCGCTCGGCCTCGATGTCCTCCTCGATGGTGGCGTATTTGCCCTCGGAGTAGCCGTAGGCTCGATGCCCTAGGTCGAAATAGAAAGTTGCAACAACACCCACAACTAGTACCAGGATCACAACCGTTGTGACGATCCACAAGAGCGACGTCCAGGACGACCTGGGTCGGCGCTTGCGAGACACTTCGAACACGGGCTGTGTATCCATCGTTGCAATTGTTGCTCGACATCGATCTCGGTGCATCAGGGACAGCCCCCTAAGAGCACTAGGGGGCCCCAGCCACCGCCTGGCCTGGGTTCGTTCCCGAATCGGCAAGAACAAGCTCAGCATCCTCAGCGCTCCTCCGACCTTCCCGCACCGATCAGCAAATCCCGGGCGATAAGGCGCAATTCGTAGACCGCCCTGGATCGGCACTTATGTGGGTAATCGTGTCAAACGATTTCGTGATATGTGGGTAATCGGTGGTCATGGTTGGGCTTGTTGGTTGCGGTCGATGAGCATCTGGAAGAGGTCAACTCGGTGGTGCTGATCTTGTTCGGCGGCGTGA
>JAAETI010000347.1 GCA_024228555.1 bacterium
CATTGCATGTGGGTTGATGACGAGGCGGCGTTTGTGAACCCTGAGGTGATGAAGGTGAAGGTCGCCTCGATGACTCGCCCGGAGATTCCGGGTGGTGCTTCGGTCGTGTTCTTCGGCGGGTTGTTCATGAACGTCAATGTCCGCCGTCAGGGCGGCTACTCGGTGTCGTTCTCAGCTGAGTCGTTCACCTTCGACCCAGCCCCATCAACCAAGCGAGCATCGAAACCAACAGCTGCTCCTCCTCCACCGGCTGAGCCGGCCAGGGCCAAGTAGCACACCAAGAGCACTCCGAAGCTCCCCCGGGTATGGGGGTTTGGTTGGCTTCGACCGCTGACGCCACTGGCAGTCCTCGGTACCTAGCTGACCACCCCCGAACCCAGGGGCCTCGGATCTGTCCTCCGGGGGTCTCTCCCAGTTGGTGGGCGTCGCTATGGGTGGTTGCTTCAGCGGGCAACCAGGTGGCGGTGGGATCGGTTCGAGCCCGGTCAGAGACACGACGACCGCAAACAGCGGCCGCAAGCAAGGTTGAACCAATAAGGGGAAATGTGATGTTGGCGAATGAGCCAGTCCAGTTGGACATGGGCGAAGCAGTAGAGGGCTGGTCGATTGATCTGATCAGCGAAGCCACCGGGTTGATGGCAGTCCCGCTAGCGGTTGAGGCCGCACGGCGC
>JAAETI010000348.1 GCA_024228555.1 bacterium
CGGAGACCAGCACCATTGCTGGCATCGTCATGTTGGACGATGGTCCGGCGATGATCACGTCGTATCCGGTCTTGACCAGCGCGGGCGCGGGCCCGACGCGCGGTGCTTTGATCATGGTGCGGTTCTTGGACGACGCTATCGTGGAGCGGCTTTCCGAAACAACGGGATATGAGGTCACGGTCACCTCGCTCGAAGACGTCGCGGATCAGGGTTTGCTCGACGACTTGTCCACCGTCGGCCTGTCCGTTGAACCTCAACCGGGCGACCTCATCAGCGCGTTCTGTTACCTGGAGGACATCAGCGGTGAGCCAGTTCTCCTGCTCGCTGTGACCCGAGAGTTGGATTTCGCGGGCGGGGATGTGGGCGCACTTCGCTTCTCCGCGGTGGCATCCATCATCGGTGCCGTAGTTCTGGGCGTGGTCCTGACTGGGGTGCTGGACCGGATAGTGCTGCGCCGCTTGGTGGGGCTGAAGAACTCGGTCACGGGCTTCATCCACCGCGGCGGACCCCACGGCGAGCGGTTCCCGGTCTCGGGTCGCGATGAGATCAGCGAGCTGGGAACCTCGCTCAATGACATGCTCGATGTACTCGAACGCACCGAGGCAGAGCTGCGAGAGGCCACAGGCGATCTGGGCGCGCGCAAGGAGGAATTGGCGGTGGTGAACACGCGTTTGCGGACAGAGTTGGAGGAGCGAAAGTTGCTCGAAGGGCGACTCGAGGTGGCCGAGAAGCTCGAAGCACTCGGTGTGTTGGCAGGCGGCATCGCTCACGACTTCAACAACCTGCTAGTCGGAATCATGGCGAATGCGTCGCTGCTCAGCACGAGGTTCGAGCCTGGTTCGCCGGAACACGAACAGGTTGAGCGGCTCAGCTACGCCGCACAGAAAGCAACTGGGCTCACCGGCCAGCTACTCACGTTCGCCCAGGGCGGAGCCC
The DNA here is from genome assembly GCA_024228555.1 of bacterium. GTDB lineage: Bacteria > Actinomycetota > Acidimicrobiia > Spongiisociales > UBA5794 > JAAETI01. Next base: position 937 of record JAAETI010000348.1, read on the forward strand.
CGCTCCGCCGGGCGACCTCGGTCGTGGAAATCGTGACGCAGGCATGTTCGTTCGTGCTCGGTGAGACAAAGGCGACATGGAGCTTCGAGGCCGACCCTGACGTTGAGCCAGTCAACGTCGACCGCGGCCAGGTCAGCCAGGTGTTACACAACCTGCTCATCAACGCCGAGCAGGCGATGCCAGACGGTGGCGTCATAGAGGTCACTGCCCGGCGGGTGATCGGCACCGAACGCGACACTGTGCATGGATTGCGGCCCGGCGACTATGTGCTCCTCAGCGTCACCGACACCGGGCCCGGCATCCCCCGAGAGGACATTGATCGAATCTTCGACCCGTACTTCTCGACGAAGGCTGAAGGCTCGGGCCTGGGCCTGGCCACCGCTTGGTCCATTGCGCAGCGACATGGTGGGGCGCTTGCGGTTGGGTCCAGCTCGCCGGGCCACACCACCATGGATCTGTACCTGCCGGTTGCCGAGGGCTCCGGCATCCCCAGCCCACCGTCCCGTCGTCCGGTTGAACGTCATGTCGCCCGCGTACTCATCGTTGATGACAGCGAACTGATTGTTGAGTCGGTCGAGAGCCTGCTCAAAGCACTCGGCTACCGCTCCGCTTCAGCCATGGACGGTCAACGCGCCCTGCAGATGTATCAGGATGCTTCGGAGGCCCTCGACCCATTCGATGCCGTCATCCTCGATCTCACAATGCCCGGTGGTATGGATGGCGCCGAGACCGTTGCTGCCCTCTTCGCCCTCGACCCGGACGTGGTGGCCGTGGTGTCCAGCGGCTACTCGAACTCGTCGGTCCTGTCAGATTTCAAATCCCACGGCTTCAAGGCCGTCCTGCCCAAGCCGTTCAGCGTCAGCCAGTTGGCAGAGACTCTGGACGACGTCTTGAGGCCGCCTGGTGAAGATGGGGAGGAACGGGCTGATCGCCAGTCCCCGGTTCATCGTCGAACAGTGTTCGATGACGACGCCCAGCAGAACACCGGAGCCATATAGCGAATGGTCCGCAATCGCCGGGACTGTCTCGGGATGGTTCGCCGCTGTCGAGCTTGTAGATGAAGCGGTGTTCGATGTCGTTCGTCAGGTGGGCTGCTGGTGTGGGACGCGTGGCTGCGCGCCAATGGTCCTTGCCAAGCTGGTATGGCGGGGTGCCAGCCAAAGGAGAACCTGCTGCTCAACGCTCACCGTCGAGGCCGCCGAAGTCGGCGCGCTGATGCGCGAGGATCGCCATCTGGAGATCGTCATCCCAGGCCCCCCGGCGCCACACCGTGTCACGGGAGCGACCTTCTTCGACGAATCCGCATCTCCTGTATGTCGCTATGGTGCGGGCGTTCCCCGCCAATACGGTCGGGCTGATTCGGTGGAGTCGGAGCCGGTTGAAACCGAACTGGACCGCGAGTCGCGTTGCCTCCGTGCCGAGGCCTTGGCCGAAACGACTGGGATCGAAGATTCCGATCGCGAAGCGGGCGGACCGGTTCTCCTGGTCGATTGGTGCCAGTCGAACAGATCCAATGAAGACGTCGTTGGGGTCGGTGATGGCTCAGTGGGGGCCGACACCAAAGCGTCGTTCAAGCTGAGCTTGGGCTTGTCTTTCGGTCATTGGGGCGTCACTGGTGGCGCTACCACCGAATCCCCGGACGATCTCGGCGTTCACGCCTAGCGATGCTCGTACAGCGACGTCGGCGTCAGCCGTCGGGCGTAGCCGGAGCTGGCCACCTTCCAGGACCGGAGCCTCGTCAGAGTTCACCAGCTCAGATTGACACGCCCGCCGAGGATCAGGACCTGATTGTCGTGATCGAAAGAGCCGGGCTCCGCCGATGTCGGTCCGGCCCGAACGATCACGGCTCACTGCCGGATTGTGGTGGTCGGCTCCGGGCTTCGGGATGGACGGTATGGGATGGTCTGGCCGCCTGACGGAACGGACCCCTTTGGTGGTGCCCGTTTGATCTCAAGGATCCCGTGGCCAGGCCGCTAGTCATGAAGGTGTGGTAAGCCGGTAGCTCAGTGGGGCAAGGAGCGGACAGATTCTGCACGAAGGAGACTGGTTAATGTCCACAAGGAAGTCCACGGCGGGATCTTGCGCAGGGACGAGACGTCGTCGCCTGCTCGCCTGGGTCGGTATCGTGGCGTTGACCACGGCGGCCTTTGGGGGCGGCACAGCTGCAGCCGACAGGAACGGCAATCACCGGCACCGCAGACACCCCCATCCCAAGGGTCAGCTGATCAATCTTCAGCTGCTGGGCATCAACGACTACCACGGCCATGTCGAGTCCGGCACGCCCGGTGGCGTCGCCGGGGCCCCGGCGGGCGGGTCCGAGTTCCTCTCTGCCAAGCTGAACGAGCTGCGTCGGGGCAACAAGTACAGCCTCACCGTTGCCGCGGGTGATCTCATCGGAGGTTCACCGGCCTTCTCTGGACTCTTCCACGACGAACCATCGGTGGAAACACTGAACGCCATGGAGCTCGACGTTTCGGGGGTGGGTAACCATGAGTTCGATGAAGGTGTCATCGAGCTGCTGCGTATGCAGGACGGGGGTTGTCATCCCGTCGATGGCTGCTACTTCCCTGGTGATCCTTACCCGGGTGCTGACTTCCAGTGGTTGGCGGCGAACGTTGTCAACGGCGCTGGTGAAACGCCGCTTCCGTCCTACTGGATAGAACGGGTGAAGAATGTCGACGTCGGGTTCATCGGGATGACACTTGAGGCGACCGATACCCTGGTTGCCGCCTCTGGCATCGTCGGATGGGACTTCCTTGACGAAGCCGCAACCGCGAACGCGTTGGTGCCCGAGCTCAAGGCCCAGGGTGTCGAAGCCATCGTCGTGTTGCTCCATGAGGGCGGGTCTCAGACCCCACCTCCTGGTGACGTCGATGCGTGTGTTGGCATCTCGGGGCCCATCGTGGCGATCAACAACGCACTCGACCCCGAGATCGACGTCGTGATCACAGGTCACACCCACCTGCCGTACAACTGCCTGCTCGACGACCCCGACGGCGACCCTCGAATCGTCACCAGTGCCTATTCCTTCGGCCGTGTGGTCACCGAGGTGAACCTCGTGTTGGACAAGCGAACCCACGATGTTCGCCGTGATCTCAGCACCTCGACCAACCACACTGTGGATCAGTCGGCACTCACCCCCGACCCTGTTCAGACCGCGATCATCGCGAAGTGGCAGCCATTGGTCGATGCTGCCGGTGACACGCCGGTCGGCACGATCACAGCTGACATCAACCGCGGTGGGACGCCGCCCGGAGCGGATCGAGGCGTCGAGTCCGCAGCCAGCAATCTCATCGCCGACGCCCAGCTCTGGGCGACCTCGGCCAGCGGTGCTGATGTGGCGTTCATGAACCCGGGGGGCGTTCGCGCCGACCTGACCTTCCTGGACTCCGGTGGCGAGGGTGACGGTGTTGTGACCTTCGGTGAGGCGTTCACGTTCCAGCCGTTCGGCAACACGCTCGTGACGTACGCGCTGACTGGTGCAGAGATCATCTCGGTGCTGGAGGAACAGTGCCAGCCGGCCGGTTCCAGCCGGCCCTTCTTGCACCTCGGTGTATCCGACGGCTTCACCTACGACTTGTCCACGACGATCGATGCCGGAGACTGCACCTCGGTGGCGGTCACCAATGCGATCTTGAACGGGAGCCCACTGCTACCGGGTTCGACCTACAACGTCACCGTCAACAGTTTCCTGGCTGATGGCGGGGACAGCTTCGACACGCTGGGAACGATCACTACCCCGCGCGTCGATGGAGGGAACGACCTGCAGGCACTTGCCAACTACCTGGGCACGTTCGGCCCGGTTGCTCCACCGAGCATCGACCGGGTCAACGAGCTCTGACAGACACATCCTCGTTTGCCCCGGACCGGGCCATCCTCGGTCCGGAGGCAACCGAGGTGGCGTTGGGGTGGTCGATCCGCCGTCAGCGCCGGAGCGGGCTTCGGTGATCGGGGCAGTACAGGGGATGCGGGGGGAGCCCGGTCGAGGTCGTCGTCGAGCTGGGTGAGGGCGGACCGGTTCGTAGAGAGCCTCGTCGGCCAGGGGTGTGGGGGTTCGAGGTGCCCCTCCGGGGTCGGTGCCGGAAACTCGATACACGATTGACTACCGTCCTGGAACTGGCTCGAAGACAGTCCCATCGACGCCAGAGAACCCTTGGAGAGTGGCTACAGAGCGGTGTTCGTGACGACTCTCTGAGAGGCCGGTGTTGACGCCAGCGTTTCGGATGAGTGCCTGGAGTAGCTCGACGACCTCGGAGTTCATGACCCGATTCCTGCAACGGCTTCATGGATTCTGGCGATGGCGTCCGCGATCTGCTCGGTCGGAGTGGCGATGGTCATTCGGGCGAAGCCTGCGCCTTCTCTCCCGAACCAGTGGCCGGGGCTCAGCGCCAGCCGCGCCGACTCCGCGAGCCACCTCGCGAGTTCAGGGGCATCCATTCCCAGCTCGCGAAAGTCCAGCCACGCGAGGTAGGTGCCTTGGAGGTCGACGAGGCGCACCTGTGGCGGCAGCTGCTCGCGGAGCATGGCCGCGTTCGTTGCCGTCAACTCGAGCAGCTCGTCCACCCAGTCCGCTGCTTCGAGGTAGGCAACGTGAGCGGCCGCAAGGCTGAAGACATTGTTGCGGGTGAGGTGGAGTCGAGAACTGACCGTCTCGAATCGGTCGGAGAGCTCGTCGCTGTCGGTGATGGCGAACGTGTCGCAGATGCCGGCCAGGCCGAAGGTCTTGATCGGCCCGTGCAGCGCGGCCCATCCGACACCAGCTTTCGTGCCAACGGTCGCCAACGGGGTGAGCTGTGCCCCCCGAGCGTCAGGTCGGCGTGTATCTCGTCCGCGATGACGAAGACACCGTGGCGGGCACAGATGGTGGCGACATCAGAAAGCTCTCCGGCGGTCCAGACCCGTCCCACAGGGTTGTGCGGATTGCAGAGAATGAGCGCTGTCGTGGAGGGATCCGCCGCCTTGCGGTTGAGATCCTCCAGGTCGAACCCGTAGCCGTCGCCGGAGAGTGCGAGCGGGTTCCGTATGACGCTTCGTCCGCCGGAGGTTACGAGCGGCTTGAAGTCGGTGAACACCGGCGGCTGGATGATCACCCCGTCTCCGGGTTGGGTGACCTGCTCGATCAGGACGCCAATGGACGTGCCAACGCTGGGGCTCACGAGTGCCCGAAGGTCTTCTCGGGACCAACCGTGGCGGGCCGCCATCCACGCCCAGAAGCTGTCGCCCAATGCATCGGGCCTGATCTCGTATCCGAACCAGCCCATCCCGGCTCTGCGCTCCATGGCCTTCGCCACGGGTGGAGCTACTTCGATGTATGGCTCGGCGATCCACAACGGCAACAGGTCTGGATCGCTGCCGAAGTGTCGGCGGAGGCTCGCGTCGTCTATCGCCTGGGCGGTCCGCGGCAGGAGGGGCTGGCCCTGGCGGGGGGTCAACAGATCACCTCGCAGATTTCGACCAGGCGCTCCGCGCGAACTCGGAACCACGCCCATTTGCCTCGCTGTTCTCGTTCCAGGATCCCAGCCCGTACAAGGAGTCCGAGGTGGTGGCTGACGGTGGCCTGGGTCTTGCCCACGACACTTGGCAGGTCACACGCGCAGGCCTCACCCGACCTGGCGATGGTGTTCACGAGCTGCAACCGGACCGGATCGGCGAGAGCCTTGAGGACCCGGGCCAGCTCGGCTGCGTCCTCTCCTGACAGCGTCGATGACAGTAGTCGGTCGCACTCGAGAGCTTCCATGGGCCCAACCATACAACATATTGACACATATCAAATCGACAACTATCGTAGCGACCATGCGCGAGGCGGCCGGGGCTGACGACTGCTGGACCCATGGGATCATCTCCGACCTGACGTCGGGAGCAACAGCCCAGGGTGGCGACGACGATCTGGCCAGCTGCTGCGGCTGAGCGGCCGTGTCCAGCGCCGTCACCAGCCCACAGACACCCGACCGCCCCAGACACCCTCGCAACCAGCGCTATCCCGCCAACCCACCCGGTATCGCCGTCAGAGGGGACCACGAATCCGGCGCACCACCCGCCCCACCTTGCCGGGCTGTGCGGGTTGTCGATCGCGTTTCCGGGTCGTGGCATCCAGGCCAGGGGTAGGGTCACGGCGACAGCCGATCAAGGGCAGGTGTTCCGGGTGTTCGAGGGGCATAGATCATGAGTTCCGATGGTCGGAGCTTCTGGACGGTCCTGGCCGCTGTGGTGGGCGTTGCCGGTGTCATCGCAGTGGGGATTCTTGGGCTGCGTCCCGGGACGAGCGAGACGCAGTACCACCCAGGCGTGACTCTCGGCGATCCCCAGGACTACGGCTCTTCGGGGTCGTCCACCGCCCTTGTCGTAGGGAAGAACCAATCGGGGGGAAGTTCTCTGTTCGGTCTCCATTTCGGCCGCGTGACCCATCGGATCAGTGCCCAGTTCTTCACTTCGCCCGGCTGCTTTGGCCTTGTTGAATCTGGTGATCGGTGGCCGAACTCCTTTGTCGAATGCTCGACCGATGTTGGCGTCGAGGGAACGGTCACCGGTCTGGGGCGGGCCTGGACCGAAGAGACAATCGTGGTAGTCGACGTGGAGGTTGATCAGGGCTGCTTCGATGACGTTTCTGCCGGTGACTTCTGGCCAGCCGATGTTCCGGCTTGTCTCGTGGACGAGTAGCCAGGAGCGGTAGGGGATCAGCTCTGGGAGGGTGTCGACCACGAGTGACCCGTCGGTGAACCCTCCCAGGACCTTGTTCCCGGTTGGTGGAGCTGATCGAGCACGCACCGGGCGGGTGAAATGAGCGGTCGACAGAGCTGCCGCAACAGTCACGGCAGGCGGCGGCCCACACCCGAGAGCCGGCAATTCCGGATGGGCTCCGACCGGCCGGACCAGATGATTCGAGCGGCGATAGCGGATGGTGCGCCGACCGAGCCGTCTGGGAGGAGTACTACCCACAAGCAACTACAGCAGCCGAAGCCACCAGATCGGCAATCGTCCAGGAAGTGGTTGACTGCTTCGTCGTCAACAGCCCCCAATACCGATGGTCCAACCCCGCAGACGTGATCGCCCGCGTCCAGAGAAGCGGGCCGGCGGTGGTCAGCGTGGGACG
>JAAETI010000349.1 GCA_024228555.1 bacterium
TCTTCAAAGCGCCTCCCAGAAGACATCCAGAGGCTTGCCGACCATCTTCAAGACAACGGCGGTGATGCATCTGCTGACAAGCGAGTAGGCCACGTTGTATTCATCGGTCGAGCCGTCGTTCACGGGCGTAACCGGTCGCCCGCGCCCTCCATCTATGCGGCGATAGCCCATTCCACGTCGTCAGTCAGGTCACTATGTGGATATAGGCGTTCCTTCTCCTTTTCGATGCGAAACGCCTGAAACTCGTCCCATTGGTTGCCGAGGTGAATGCTCCGCAGATCCAACATGGCTTGCGCGCCCTGGAGAACCCATTGCATCCCTGCTCTCTCCATGCGGTCCTTGACCAGATGCCGACAGGCGCCCTCAATCACGCCCGTGGCGATAGGGTAGCCCGCGCGGAGGTACTCGTGGTACTGCATGCGGTGGCGGTTGTTTTCAAAGTACTGACAGATCTTGAACAGCTGTTTGTTCTTGCGGCCTCTCAATCCGCTGAGAGTGCCCATGCGTCGCAGGCCGGTGACCACCGAGCGGATCTCTCCACGGAGGACCCGAGAGACGCGTTGGCGTACGAACTGGGCGGCCGCAGCGCTGCCCTTGGGATGGAAGAGATAAGCCGCGCGCCACAGCCGCGGCGTGACGTGGAGCAGATCGACAATCTGGATGGCGTGGGCAGGGAGATAGGTTTCGCCCGCCTCCCAGAGCGTTTGCTGACCGTCCATCAGCAGCACCAACGGCTTCTCTTCAAGAGGGTTGCGCTCGGCTTCTTCAACGGCCATCCAGCCGAAGATCTCTTCCATGGCAGGTTGAGTGGTCCCTGCCTCGTCGCGCGCCAGACTCGCTCGAACCCGCTTATGTCGAGGCTCAGGCCGATCTCGCGCTGCAGCTGTGCCGGGCCGGCGAAACAGCGAATCCACCACGTCCTCAGGCGTCCGCTCGAAGCGGTCCACGGTGTAGGTGGCGCCCACCAGAGCGATCTTTTTCGCTCCCGGTTTCGGACCTTTCGACGACTGGTGGTCCTCAATCGGCAACCCGCTCGCGCCACGGCGCATCGGCACACCTTTGCCGTCGGCACTGACCACCATCAACGCGCCCTCCTCCGAGGCCGGGGGGACCTCCAGCGAGTCCCAATAGTCGACCACCGGCTGCGCCATCTTCCGGTTCATCCGCTCAAGGCTGTCGACCGACTGCGAAAATCCCAGAATCTTCTGCA
>JAAETI010000350.1 GCA_024228555.1 bacterium
ATCATCTAGCTACTGCGGAACATCAGATACCCAGGCCGGGCCTCCTCTTGGCTTTCTCCATTTCTGGTGAGGTCGGGTGCTCTCGCACAGATTTCACACCACGCTGGCTCTCGTCGGGCGTAATCACAGTTGGACGACGCCCCCAGTTCCAGAGCCTTCCTATTCCTCGTCGCAGTCGTTCCATGCCACGCGAGAGTACTTGACGGCGATAACCGTAGTGGCTCGACCTGGGTGCTCGTATAACGTCTATCCTCGTTGGAAGTGCCAGTAGGAGGAGCATTAGATGGGACCTGGAACAACGACGACGGGCGCGGCGACATCTGGCTACACCCTCTACGGCGCACCGGTGTCGCTCTACACCGGCAAGGCTCGCTCCTATCTTCGAAAGCAGGGCATCGATTTTGTCGAGTTGGCGCCCGGGAGCGACCGCTACCTGAACCACATCGTGCCGACCGTCGGTCGGTGGATCATCCCCTGTCTCGAAACACCAGACGGCACCATCATCCAGGATGGTGCCGACATCATCGACCACTTCGAAAAGGGCGAAGGCCGGCCCCTTCGCCGCTATCCGGCCTACCCCGAAACCCCAGTGTTGCTGGCCATTGGTCACCTGTTCGAGTTGTTCGGCGGCGAGGGGTTGCTGCGACCGGCCATGCACTATCGGTGGAACTTCGATGATGAGAACCTCGCTTTCATCCGGTCAGAGTTCGCCCTCAACTTCCCAACCCGCCTCTCCGATGACGAGGCGGCAGCCGTCTTCGCCAAGGCCAGTGGCCGCATGCGCTCAGCAGGAGTCAACTTCGGCGTCACACCGGAGACCGCACCCC
>JAAETI010000351.1 GCA_024228555.1 bacterium
CGATAGACGGACAGACCAGTGTCCCAAGCCTGCTGCTGTACTCGTCGAAATAGTCGCTCCAGAGCGCCCACGAGAACCAGTACCACCAGATTCCATCTCGCCATGGCGGGAAACGACTGGTACGGAAGGGGTCAGGCCGACCACAGCAACGTCTTCAGAGTCCACCGGCTGATGCGTGGCCAGATCAACGAGCTGGTCGAGCCTTCTTTGGCCAGATCGTCCCGAACCTTGACAACCTCTGAACGCACGCAAACGCACTTGCCGGACGCTGGGAATCCCCGGGTGCGCTCTCGATGCGGCCACCGAGGGAGGTGGCTTGGCTATCGCCGAGCCGGAAGCGCTCATCGCGCCCTGCGTGGTCGCGTTTCCGGGCGCCTGATCCGCGCCAGTCCGCCGGTACCAGAACACCGTGTTCGGGACTAGATGTGCCTGTTGAAGCGGTTGTGGGCACACTGGAACTGGCCGACTTCGATTCTGGACCGACTGTCAAGGTCCTACGGGTGTTGTTGCTTGGTGGCTGATCTCCTAGTCTTCTGGCGTGTGTACTCTGGTGGTTGAGTTGTTCGGCGAATTGGTCGGGTAGGAATGAACGAGACGCCTCGCGTATTGTTGGTTGACCTCAACAA
>JAAETI010000352.1 GCA_024228555.1 bacterium
CGAACCACCAGTCGATCATCTCCGGCTTGGTGCCTGGCCACGATGTCCAGATCGCAACGCTCAGGTCGCCATTGGTGCATCGCGCCATCCCGGTCTCTAGCGGCAGGTATCCCGGTTCGAGAAGGTCACCTACATTGTCGAGGTTCATCCCCTCGACGTCGTCCCGCATCCCGAGGGCGATGACCCGGCGGACTGGCTCGGGAAGCTCGGGCACATTCCAGTCGAAGAAGCACCGGGTCAGATCGTCATATTCATCGCGCCAGATTCCAAGGTGGGTGTGGCGGTCGGGGTCGAGAGTGGTCTCGTAGGCGGCCCGGGTTTGGTCATCCATCAGGTGTCACCGAATCATTCTGTCGAGGTCGATGGAGATCGACGCCGAGACCACAGTCTCATCAGCTCAGTACGACCTCGGCAGGCCGATACCACGCTCGGCGATGTAGTTGAGGATCATCTCATTGTTGATGGGTGCGATGCGTAGGATCCGCGCCATCTTCCAGAGGCCCATGAGACCAACATCACCATCCAGGCCGCTGCCGCCGTGGGACTGGATGGCGGCATCCGCCATCTCCTCGGCCGCAGTTGAGGCAAGATACTTGGCCATATTGGCTTCCAGACCCGCGTTGACCCCCTGGTCGAACAGCTTCACGCCGTAGTACAGCATCAGGCGCGCCGCATCGGTCTCCGCCTTGTGTTTGGCCAGCGGGTGTTGAACAGCCTGGTAGGCACCGATGGGCGTATTGCCGAACAGGACCCTCGAGTTCACATGCTCTTTCGCCGCCGACAGCGCCTTGTCCGAGAAGCCGACACCGATAGCTGACACCATCAGCCGTTCCGCGTTCAGACCCTCGAACATGTAGTGGGCGCCATTGCCCTCTTCGCCGATCAGGGCGTCTTCATCCAGCTCGACGTCGTCAATGAAGACGGTGAACTGTTCATCTTGACCAACG
>JAAETI010000353.1 GCA_024228555.1 bacterium
CAGCGCGAAATCATCATCGCTGCCGTTCCAGCTCTTTCCTATTACCAGCATCTTACCGTCGCTCTGCAACGTGAAGCCTGCGCCGATATCATCACCAGACCCGAAGTCCGTGGTGACGCTGCCGTCTCCGGTGACACTGAAGAAGGTCGGGGCGTGATTGGCGGCGGAGACGGTGACCGTGGTGTCATAGTTGGCGCTGGTGCTGCCATCGCCATCGGTCAGTACAAAGCGTACAGTACGCGCTCCGGTGGTGGCGTTGTCGGCGTCGGTGTTCTCATAGGTGATGTTCTCGATCAGTGCCTGCACTGCCGCGGGAGTGGCACTGGCGTTGAGGGTGATGACCAGATTGTTGCCACCCGTGCCTCCGGCAAAGCTGCCGATGAGGGTGCCCTCATAGGCAACACCCCAACCTGCGACACTTATCTCGCCCGTGCTTGAGCCCTGATTGCGAATGCCAAGTATGTCTTCTGTCGAGTCACTGCCAGCGGTAAACGAAACCGTCAGCGTGCCGGTGTCAAAGTCTGTCGAATCGACATCGGCCACGATCACATCCGACCCCTGTTCGATCACTACCGCGCGATCCCCTTCCGAATAGGCCAGCGCATCGCCGCCCAGGTTGGTGATGGTCGGAGCGTAGATGCGCGTGTCACCAGAAATCGTCCAGCCATCGTCATCGATCAGGGACTGGCGATCGGCAGCGGACAGGCTGTATTGCAGACCGGTCGCACCCAGCGTCACGCCGCTTTGCA
>JAAETI010000354.1 GCA_024228555.1 bacterium
GAGCCCCTCGCCAGGTACTGGTCATAGCGAAGATAAGGCGTGTGGTTGAGAAGGTAGTTACAGCATTTGTCTGCGGCTTCGCGCTCTTCGACATCCAAGCCGCGCAGCGTGGCACTGCGACGGATGCCGCCGGCGACCCAGGAGCTAGGACCACGCAGAATTTCCGTCAGCCTGTGGCGAACCCACTCTTCGCGCTGACTCCCTGGGTCGTGGAAGACGGTGGACGCTTTCCACAGGTACTCGCTCACATGGATGAGGTCCAACACGACGGTCAACTCGACGCCGTAGCTCTTCGCCAGCCGGGGGAGGATCTCCAGTGGGGACGGGGCACCATCGACCAGCGCAAACCACCTCTTCTCTCGCCCAGGGTCGCGTTGGAGCGCCTCCTCGAAGGCCTGGGCGATCACCTCCTCCGGCGACTTCTTCAGACTCGCCCACACCCGCTTGTTCTGCGGCCTCGGCCGCTTGCGCTTGGGTGCCGCATGCACCGGCGCCAGGCTGCGGGCAACTTGCTTCGGAGTGCGCATGAAGGGCTCGATCGTGTACACCGTGGCCACCGTCGCATTCCGTTTGGCGTTGCGCGTCTTACCTTTCGAGAAGGGATTGCCCAATGTGCGCTTCCTTGCTGCCTCGGCTTTCTTGCGGGTCGGCCCGCGCAAGTCCTTCTTGTGCATGACCACGCCTTTGCCGTCGATGCTGAGGATCATCAATGAGTCCTGTTCGGTATCGGCTCCCGCTGAGCGCTGCTCATAAAAAGCATCGAAGTCTTCAGCCGCCCGCTTAGCCAGCTCTTCGAGTTGGCGTTTGGGAACCTGCGTGCCGCTGTGGCTCCCCACAGCCTCCAGAGCCTCCTCATACGAGCCCTTCGCCACTTCCACAGCGGCCCGGCGACGCAACTCGTGCGAGTAGCGCTCCGGGGGCAAATTCAACTCCCCGTCGAGAGGATGTAGGCTCGCCGAGCCCTCCGCCCCGTACCCCACACGACGCACCTCGACCGGACCGAAAACGCTGCCCAGAGTCCGCTCGTGCGGTCGCGTTTGCTCGCGCTGTGTGCCCTGCGCATCGCGTACCGGCTCCGTCGCCGTGCCGGGGCTACGCAGATCCAAGTGCCCCTGAAACATCCGCCGAAGAAGCTCCAGCCCCTGCTCTTTTATTTCCCTTTCCAGATCACTGTGCGTCATCGCACCTGCCTTCTCGCTCTTGAGAAAGCAAAGCATATCAGTAAACTTGGCATGTGATTGCTCAAAGAGCTCAGCTGTGGCCATGTCTGGAGCTGGCGTCCCCATCGCGTGCCTCCTCAGCTTTCCCGCAGCCGGCGCGCCGCGCCGCGAACAAGAGGGTAAAGGAAAACTTTCTTGGGACTCAGACCATGGCGTTGGTGAGCTCGGTCCATCCGACCGCGGCCGGCGCTGAGCCCGACCTCGATCCAGTTCGCTGCCCGATAACAAGTCCCTTGGAAACGTGCAGGATCGACCAGCGTCTCCAGAAGCAAGGGCTCGAGGCCATAACGAGTCGGCCAGTCGAGGGTCATTTGCCGAGCCCCTTGAGCCAGGACACGGCTGGCTAGATTGCGGATCCGTACCCACGGCAGCAACAGAAAACGACTGTTGTTCACCACCCGCTGGAGATTGCTACAACGGGCCGTCTCGCTCCAGCCAATCCACTGATCTCGCGCCGACAAACGCCAGGCAGGACTCGAAAAGCGCAGGCATCCCACCACTTGGCGATGCGGCTGCTCAATCCATACCAGATACCGCAGCTGAGCACCGTAGGCCACCGTATAGCCCTGGTAGTGATACCGCCCCACCAGCTCACGGAACAACTCGCTGTCGGCTGAGCTGCGGACCTCTTCGAGGCTCAGCGAGCCTAACTCTTCCACCGAGCCGACAAGCGCTTCGCCCGGCTCTCCGCGCGCCGTCCTCGGAATCCGGGTCGTAGAGCCCTTCGGCCGTCGGCGCTTCAGCGGTGGCAAGCGCACAAACCCGCACGCCTCCAACGACTCCAGGTACTCTCGGCACTCCAGGGCGATCAGCGAACCATTGGGCCGCCGCCAACCGAGCAACTCGCACACTGTCTTCGCCAACTCGGTGCGACTGATGCCCGAGCAGGTCTCGACGACTTCGCGGATCAGTGCCAAGTCCTCGGCACCAAGATCACGCCCGGCAAAATGACTGGGAACCTCTGTCGTTGCCATTCGCTGCCCTCCTTGCCAAACCCACCGTAGCGCAGCGGGCCGAAGAAGTCCAGCCGCAATCTCCCTGATATTTCTGACTGTCACTGGCGCTGGCCGCGACTTCCCAGCTGTCGCCAACTCTTGAGTTTCGGCACCAAATACAGGCCCAACCGCCGCTTATGGCGCCCGAGAAGGCATATCTCGGCCGTTAGGACCTGCTCTCTCCCTCGCTACGATACCTATCCCATTGAAAACACTGGGCTTTCGTTCCGTCTGAAAAGAGCCGCACCCA